>JABDKS010000575.1 GCA_013002105.1 Pirellulaceae bacterium
GCTATCGGCCTGATATCGCTGCACTCGAGCAACCTGGCACCGATCAGCAATTTTGGCCTCTACAGCGCCATCGGCGTGATCGCCACCCTGGCCATTTTGTTTTCGTACCTGCCTGCCTCGCTGCAAACATTCGCCCCGTCGTTCTTTGACGACAATCTGGAGGACACGAACAAGAGCGAATTGAGCACGACCCACGAAGAAGGCTGGCTCTCGGACGCCTGGGCTGCCGTGGGTCGATGGATCACTGGTCATCATGCGCTCGTCGCGACCGTCAGCATGGTTGTCTTGATCACCGCATCGTTTGGTCTCGCCAAGATTCAAACCTCCGTGCAGTTACTCAAGCTGTTCGATCCCGAGTCACGAATCATCCGTGACTACGCGTGGATGGAAGCAAACTTTGGCAAATTAGTGCCAATGGAATTGATCGTTCGCGTCCCACCGTCGATGCAAAGCGAACGAGTGACTCCCAAGGAATCCGACGACGACGCCGCGACCCCACCCAGCGATCAGCAATTGCTGACCAGCACCCAATCGCTCTCGATGCTCAAACGGGCAGAAGCGATTTCGCGAATCAATACCGTCGTTCGCCGTACCTTAGGCGAACCCGGGCTCGGTGTGGTCGGACAAGCGATGAGCGCCGATACGTTCATGCCGCCGTTGCCAGCACCCAGCAATGGCTATCACGTCGTGCGGGCCAAGTTCAATCGTGATCTGATCGCCGGTCGAGACGAATTGCTCGATAGCGACTACGTTCGAATCGAAAAAGATGGTCCGTTCAAAGACAGCGAACTTTGGCGAATCAGCTTACGCGTCGGTGCCCTTTCGGATACCGACTACGGTTACTTTATCGCGACGCTACGTACAGCAGTCGAACCGGTTCTACGCGCCTACGATACGCGCGAAGCGATGCTGGAGTTACTCGCCAGCAAAGAAGGAACGCCGGCAGGAAAATTGTCCGGTAAAGATCGTGTGATCATCATCGGCAGCGAGCGCCCCGAGTCGCTCGACACGGTATCGATGATCCGCCAAGACCAGATCGTCGGCCACGCATCCAGCGATCAATCCACCAACAATCACGCGATCGACACACGCACAATTTACCTCGCCGCGTTGGGCGATATTTTGTTGAGCGAGTCGATTCGGCGTCCCGTCTGGATCGATCCGGCATCGGACGAAAGCCCGGTGGAACTAGGCAGCGACCTATGGGACAAACTAGTCAGCGAATCGGATGCCGTGATTTGGGTTGGCGGTGAAGGCATTACCGAAGCGGATTTTGGCGATGCACCTGGATTGATCGACGCACGAAAAATCTTTGACAAAGATGTCCGTCCAGCCCTGGCCGCCAACAATATCCCCGACGTAAGCGGATCGGGCCAACTGCAAGCCATTTACACGGGCGTCATTCCCGTGGTCTACAAAGCGCAACGTACTCTGCTGTCCAGCTTGGTGCGGTCGATCGGCATGGCGTTCGTCTTGATTGCGTTGGTGATGATCGTCCTGCTCAACCCGGGTCGCTTCCCATTCTCGTTTTTACGACCGCGCAACTTTGGCACGGGACTGGCCGCCGGTTCGCTGGCGATGATCCCCAACGTGTTTCCTGTGTTGCTGATTTTTGGTTTGATGGGACACCGCGGCGACTTAGTCGATATTGGCACCATGATGACGGCGTCGGTAGCGATGGGTGTCGCGGTCGACGATACGATCCACTTCCTATCCTGGTTCCGCGCCTACCTGGACAAAGGCATGGATCGAGTCGACGCGGTGATACAAACCTATCGACGCGTGGGGCCTGCGATGACACAGACCACCATCGTCGGCGGACTGGGCTTGTTTGTCTTCGCTTTGTCGACATTCACACCCACGCAGCGATTCGGGACGCTCATGCTCGTGTTGCTGGCGGCAGCATTGATCGGCGACCTGGTGCTATTGCCTGCCCTGTTGGCTGGCCCCTTGGGCAAATGTTTCAAGCGTCGCGAATCATCGATCGGTTCAGAAAGTGACGATGATAGCGATCCAACCTCCG
>JABDKS010000742.1 GCA_013002105.1 Pirellulaceae bacterium
GACCAATGATGTGTTGCAGAATTCACTCTCCCTGTGATATCGGATCACCCCGTCACGTGTTGGACACCCACGTATTCTCGTGCGACGCCAGTTGAAATCACTTGGCACCGCCATTTGCCGTCGAATCTAGGCGTTGTAACCAGGCATGAATGATTACCTTGCCAATCAGCGAACCCACTGAGTCGCTGACAACGTGAATGACGTTGGTCCATCCGGCTGAGTTGGGTACCACTAGATTCACCGTCACGGACAGCACGACACTGATCCCCACCAGCACGGCTGCAGTCATCAAGCGTTGGCAAGGCGCAGTCCAGGTACCTGCAATCGTAAAAACAGCACCAGCGATCATTCGTTGTAATTGCAGAAAGGCAATGGCAACATAGTCGTCGGCGGACACGTCAAGCACCGACAGCGCAACGGCGACCAATCCTGACACTAGCCGGCTTGCAAAAAGAGATATCGGCAACACCGCGCGCCAACGCAGGACTGAACTCAAACGTCGATTACTTCTCTCGCATTCCAATTCGCTCACGCTTGTTCCCATTGTCTTTTCGCAGGTGACGCGACACAGCGATCAAGCCGTCAAATTCGGAACGAAGTCTTTCGCTAGAGCATTTTCATCATCGAGGTGTGTTCATCGTAGGCCAGGACCTGTCCTGGCAAAGTCGCGCCAGGACAGGTCCCCGCTTACAAGAAATCAACAATACTTTGAGGAGGTTTTCATTGGCTCAGCAAAGTGCGTCCTGCAGCCCGTCTCATGTCACGCAATACAAACGGTTCGTCAGTCGCTTAAGATTTGAAGCTGACCTTGGACATACAATCGGACGCCATAAAACCTGTGCTCGGGAATCCGCGGGTCTCCCTGAAATGTATCGATGACCTTCAGGCAGTTGATCAATTGGACGCGTAATTCGTCGATGTTGATTGGCTCCGGCGTACGATTCTCCGCTACGGCGCGTCTATGCTCGCGCACTTTCTTGACGGCTAAATCGGCAATCGTTTGAGCGGTGGTTAACGCGATGAAAGGGCGACGGGCGAAGGCAGCAGCTTTGAGGCGGTACATCATCAGATCGTCGATTTCTGTGAACGGTGCCAAGCGGTCAATCAACGCAAGGTTCTGCTCGCCTCGCTGGCGAATCGAACCGCTTGCGTCGTCGGTGTCTCGCCATTGAATGCGCAGCATAGTTGTCAGAGCAAACAGTGGATCGGTTTCGGGAATCAGCGACATCGTTTGGTCGATCGATTTCATGTTCGCCGACTTTTTAAGTCGCAAATTCTCGATGGCTTCGGCGACCGCAGCATATCGCGTCTGCACATTCGCCTTGACAGTCGCATAATCGATTTTCACATCGTCACTAACACGACCGGAATGCGATACAACGAACAGTAAAATCCACGCGCTCGAATTCTTAGGCTCTGCGTCGATACTCTTTCTTAGCGTCTGGGCCGCTTCCTGAAACAGCGATCGGGAGTGCAACGAGTATCCTTCGGCGAACAGTCGTTCACTTTCATCCGCGATTTGTGCCGACAGTAGGGTCGCGTTGTCGGGTCGACCCATCGCACCGCGTCGCCGGGCAATCATGGAACGGTCGACGCTAAATGGCCACGAGTCTTTTATCGGTGGCCTCAGCAACGGGTCGAACTGGTTCACAAGACGATTGAATTGCTGAACCCGTTTTTCGTCTCGTAGTGAGTGGGAGCGTCGCAGGGCCAATAAATTATTGTTGTCGGTCGTCAGCGGGGCGTCGGCACACAACTGTCTGAGACCTTGATCGTCCAGCGCTCGCAGTGCAAGTAGTTCGCCGGGCAAATCGGCGCCCAATTGCTTAGCAAGCGTCCGATCGCGATTGCTCCTCGGAATCCATGCGTCCCCATCGATGTCGATGGGCGTTTGCGAACCTACGAACAATAACGTCGATTCGTTGGGACGATAAAGACTGATTTGGGAATAGACACGACCGAGCGTGGCGCCGAGTGAACGAGCAATCGCGACGTCGGCAAACTGGCTGTCCATCCAAAGCACGAAGATGCCGTCGTCAGTCAAATGATCTCGCACCGTTTCGGCGAACTCCAATGTGTAAAGATGCGACGCGCCCGCGGTCCATGGATGCGATGGCTGCGAAACAATCACATCGTATTTCTTTTCGGTTAATGCCAGTCCGCTCCGACCATCATTCAAAATCAGATTGATGCGTGGGTCCGATAGTGGATCCCGATCTCGTTCACTTGCAATCAGCTGATTCGCTTCGATCATGCCCTCCTCCAATTCGAAGACATCAATCTCCTTGATCGAAGACGGTGCATGCGCCGGCGCGACCCCACCACCGAAACCGATCACCAGCATCGACTTGGCTTGCGGTTTTAGCATCGACGGGAGAACGCCGAGCCAGTGCGGTGCGGAATCCCATTGGACCAGCGAACCCTTTGGTCGACTGCCCGCCTCGGTCAATCCGTTGGTCGAAAACGAATACACACCGGCGTTGTTATGCACGGTGACCGTCGCCGAACGTCCGGCTTTGACATAGACCAATTGACCCAAACGAACATAGTTTTGAAATGACGACACACGCAGGACATTGTCTGGTTCCTTCGGAAACCCAACGACGACTGCAACCGCTCCGGCCAACACAGCTGCGAGATGGTATTTGCGAGGTTGAGCGAAAAGAAAGACAGCTATCGCGATGATCAGGCTGGCGACCAACGCGATTGCCATCGTTAGTTGGTAATTTGTCAGCGGTAATAGGTAGGTGCCTGTCAAAAACGCACCGGACACGCCTCCAATCGTGTTGAATCCATACACTTTCGCCGCTGATTTGGCCGCGTCACGCTGGTCGCGAGCATGAATACGAACGGCCCACGGGAATGTCATTCCGATCGTGATTGCCGGCGGCAGCAAGATCGCGATTGCGCACAGCACGCGTGGAATCGATTCACTCGAGCGGCTGGTCGCTAGCGTGTTGATCTGCTCGGCCAGGAACTCCAATGAATACCACGATGCCATCGCTAGGAATACTGTGCCGCATTGTGCGTAAAAGAATCCGATCGCTGACCGGTCGCTACGGTTGGCAAATCTCGCCGCGATGGCGCCGCCAATTGCGATGCCCAACAAAAAGGATGCCAGCATCGATGCAAATGCGAATACGGAACCGCCCAGGAAATGACCCAGCATGCGGGTGAACAGGATCTCGTACGCGAACGACACGGCGCCACTGCAGGCAATCAACCAAAGAATCCAGTCATTGGATTTTTCCTTGCCAGGCGTTTCTGCATTGAGCGGCTTGCTGTGCTGATTACGATCGCCTTGAGGGCGTTTTCGTTTGCGAAGGTTACGCGACCGTTTTGATACTCGTGGCTTGTTCTCCGGCTCGGTCGATGTCGATTCATCCCCGCGCGGTTCTGATTGGTCGGCATCCGGCTGTGTGGATACTTCTGCACGCTCCTCGTGGAGCACCCTCCAAACGATCAGAAAAACCAACACATTGATGGCCGCTCCGACAAAAACGGTTCGCAATAGTCCGAGATTTGGCAGGCAAACAAATGCAGCGGACAATGTGCCCAAGACTGCCCCGAGCGTGTTGATTGCATAGAGGGCTCCGATTCGCTTTCCCAGGTGATCGTCGCGGCGGACAACGTGTTTGGCAAGCATTGGTAACGTCGCACCCATCATGGTGGTGGGCAAGATGGTCGCAGCGAATGCACCGGCGAATGAAAACAATACTTGAGAAAATTCGCCCGCCGCCGGCGGCGCGTCGGCTCCACCAAACAAAAGGACTTGTAGATACCGAACCAGTCCTAACGATACGGGGACGAGCAGTGCCGTCACAGCGATGCCCAATTCAAGCAGCCCGTACGTCAAGAGCGGTTTGCGCAGTCGACCTGCGTATCGCGAGGCGAGCAGTGAACCGAGCGCAAGCCCACCCATGTAGGTTCCCAGGACGATCGCGAGCGCTTGTTCTGATGTACCAAAATGGATCGAAAACTGACGCAGCCAAACCGTTTCGTACAGGAGGGCAGCGAACCCGGACATCAAAAAGCACCCAGCGACCAGGATCAACTGTCGTCGGTCCGCGAGTTTACCATCTGCACGTTCGCCGCCGTCACTTGGGATCGGGTCTTCAGTTGCTAGGGTATCTGCCAAGGGAGATCGATAGTCGATGGAATGAGTCGGGTGGTCCGTGCAACCGCGGCGAGTCCGTCAGCGCGATGTGAATGATCGTATTTTTTTTTGCCACAGCGGGGCGTGAACTAGAAATCTGATGTGGCAAACGACAACCCATGTGGTTTGCGATTGAGCCGATCGATTGTATCGCATTGGCTGTCCCCGCGAGGATAGCACGCGATGAGTGCTATGCGACATCTGGTCGGTCAACAGAGAGTCGTCATCGCCGCGCGTTCGGCAAATGGTAGCCAATGCCAAGGCGATTGCCATTGCGTCCAAGACGGCCACCAATGTGCGGCACAATCCACTAGGCTATGGGTACCCAGGCCTAGCGAGCGTTCCAACATAATGACATCGACAGAATTCGACGAGGATGACGATCGAAACCGCACCGAAGGGTTATCCCAGGATCTGACCGATGCCGATCCGCCCGATGAAACGAATCACCTTAGCGAAACGATTGACAGTCCGGTCAATCAAAATGTCGATGCCGCTGGAGAAGCGGACACATTGGATCCGTCTGTCATCGATGGTCCCGTCGGCATTCGCGCCGGCACACCCGCTGGGCGTATTTTTGGGGATTACGAATTGCTGGACGAAATCGCCCGGGGCGGAATGGGGGTGGTCTATCGCGCACGACAAGTCAGTCTCAATCGCGAAGTCGCCCTGAAGATGATTTTGGGTGGCAATATTGCTGGCGAAGAACAGATTCGACGATTTCACACGGAAGCCGAATCGGCGGCCAGCTTGGACCATCCCGGCATCGTTCCCATCTACGACATTGGCCAGCAAGAGGGACAGCATTTCTTTTCGATGAAGCTGATCGATGGCGATTCACTGGGCAGCATCAGTGATCAAATTGCAACTGATGAAAACCGATTGATTGACGTCGTGGCAAAGACGGCCCAGGCGGTGCACCATGCGCATCAACGAGGGATCCTGCATCGTGATTTGAAACCGGCCAATGTGCTGATTGATACGGAAGGCGATCCGGTGGTGACGGACTTTGGTCTGGCCAGGAGCATCGAGTCAGATCAAGGGCTAACGCAAACCGGTGCGGTGATGGGAACGCCCGGCTTTATGTCTCCCGAGCAGGCATTTGGTCAACGCCTAACCACGGCCACCGATATCTACTCGCTCGGCGCGATCCTATACCGTTTGCTCTGTGGTCGGCCACCGCACCAGAAGGAAACCGTGATCGCGACGTTGCGAAGCGTCATCGATGAAGTGCCGACGGCACCGCGCAAGGTGAACCCCGGTGTTCATCCGGACCTGGAGTTAATCTGCTTGAAATGTTTATCCAAAGACCCGGCGGCCCGGTACGACAGCGCCGCCGCGTTTGCATCAGATCTGCGTGCGTTCCAAGCAGGGCAACCGCTGCAGGCGCGACCGCCGTCACTGATCGAGATCATGCGTATCTGGGTGCACAGCAACTTTGGCAATGTGATATGGATACCGGTCATCGGTGTCATCGTCGGACTCGTCAGCGGACTGGTGCTCTGGGCTGTGACCATCGGTAGCGACTTTGCCGGACGCCTGCCGATGTACGAGAAATTTTCACCGTCGGACCGACCATTTTGGGCAGCCAATTACTCGTTTGTGCGGATTCTCTCGCTGCCGCTGCAGATGGTTGTTGTGGCGACCGTCGGATGGGCGACCGCACAATTCGTTCGTACCAAAAATCGGACTGCCGACATTGCGTCGGGATTGGCCGTAGGGTTGATTGCCGGGCTGATGGCGTTTGTGTCTGGCTTGGGGCCGATGCAGATCCGCGG
>JABDKS010000743.1 GCA_013002105.1 Pirellulaceae bacterium
GGTTCGCCGCGAGGCCGATGCGGCGCGGTCGGTCTTTGATCGACTTGGCCGCGAGTAGATTCTTGTGGTGGCAGCGTCCACACCGCCGTATGACTTGCAGAAATTATCAAGGGTTGCCGCGGAAATCGCCCCGCTGATATGGCCGCCCGAGCCGACGTGTTCATCGGGTCGCTGGTAAAAATAGGTGAGCAGGCCACCGGTTGTCCGAGCCAAAGACGTGGGCCCCGACGAACGCTAGGATATCGTTGGCAAAAGGGAATTCTATCCAACGTGATCGAGGCGCAAGGCAGTGAAAGTTCGCAGTGGCGGTGGATTCCGAGCGATCTGGTACACGATCAAGAAAGGTCGTCAAGCCGGTGGTCTCTGGAAACTCTATCGTGCGATGCGAAGTAAAAACGCTTGCAAGACGTGTGCACTTGGGATGGGTGGCCAGCGAGGAGGCATGGTCAACGAGGCGGGTTCGTTCCCCGAAGTCTGCAAGAAAAGTTTGCAGGCGATGGTCGCGGATATGCAAGGGGCAATCGAATCGAATTTTTGGATCGATCATCCGCTTTCTGAATTAGCAAAACTTTCGCCTCGCGAATTGGAACACCAAGGCCGACTGATTCGTCCGATCCGATATCGCCGAGAAACCGATCGCTATGAAGAAATCAGTTGGACCAAGGCGCTCGACGTAATCGCGGCAAAGCTAAGGGCGACCGAGCCGGACAAAACGTTTTGGTATTTCAGCGGTCGCAGCAGCAATGAAGCCGGCTTTCTGTTGCAGTTGCTCGCCCGAGTTTACGGTACTAACAACGTCAACAACTGTAGTTACTATTGCCATCAAGCCAGCGGCGTCGGTTTGCAATCAAGTATCGGCAGCGGTACCGCCACGATCGTCTTGGAGGACTTGGAGCAAGCCGATTTGGTGTTTTTGATCGGGGGCAATCCACCCAGCAACCATCCCCGCATCATGACCAGCTTGATGCACATCAAACGCCGCGGTGGGAAAGTCATCGTCATCAATCCGGTTCGCGAGACCGGTTTGGTGAAATTCCGTGTTCCCAGCAGTCCCTGGTCGTTGCTGAAGGGAACTAAAATCGCCGACCATTACGTTCAGCCCCACATCGGTGGTGATCTGGCGCTGCTGTGGGGCATCGCCAAAGCGGTCAAACATCAACAGAAGCTCGATCATCGGTTTCTCGAACAGCATTGTCGCGATAGCGAGCAGTGGTTGCACGCATTGGACGAATTGACGTGGGGTGAAATCGAGAATAAGTCGGGTGTTGCCCGCAGCGAGATCGAATCGATCGCGGAGGTTTACGGGCAATCCAAAAATACTGTCTTCGCGTGGACGATGGGAATCACTCACCACGCCCATGGTGTTCAAAACGTGCAGGCGATTGCGTCGCTGGCCATGTGCCGGGCGATGGTCGGTCGATCCGGTTGCGGGCTGATGCCAATCCGAGGCCACAGCAATGTGCAGGGAATCGGATCGGTGGGCGTGACGCCGAAACTGAAAGATCAGATTTTTTCTGCCCTGCAAGACAAGTTCGACGTTCACCTGCCTACGGCCGCAGGAAAAGACACGCTCGCTTGCATGGAAGCCGCCGCGACGGGCGACATGAGCGTGGGATTTTCTCTGGGCGGTAATCTTTATGGTTCCAACCCCGATTCGACTTTTGCCGCGGCTGCCTTATCGCGTTTGGACATGAGCGTGATGATGAGCACCACGCTGAATACAGGTCACGTTCATGGATTGGCTGCCGACACGATCGTGTTGCCGGTGTTGGCACGCGACGAAGAGCCCGAGCCAACCACGCAGGAGTCGATGTTCAATTACGTGCGGCTGAGCGATGGCGGGCCCCGCCGGTTGCCAGGGCCACGCAGCGAAGTCGAAGTGATCGCGTCGATCGCACAATCACTCGTCCCTGATTCACCTGGTGTCGATTGGCAGGCGATGAAGCAAACAGCCACGATTCGGCATTGGATCGGAGCCGTCGTGCCGGGGTACGAACAGATCTCGCAAATTGATCAGAGCAAGCAAGAGTTCCAAATCAGTGGGCGGACGTTTCACCAACCACAATTTGGTACCCCAGACGGTCGTGGCGTGCTGCACTGCCATGATCTGCCAGCTTTGAAGGGAACTGGCGATCGCGAGTTGCGGCTGATGACCGTCCGTAGCGAAGGTCAATTCAACACGGTGGTGTACGAAGAGGAGGATATCTACCGAAATCAGGATCGTCGCGATGTGATCTTGATGCATCCGGATGATCTGAAACGATTTGGATTGGAGCACGAACAACTGGTAACGGTGCACAGCGAGACGGGCAAATTAGAAAACATCTTGGTCCGCCAATACGATGCGATTCGCAGCGGTAACGTGTTGATGTATTACCCCGAAGCCAACGTGTTGGTCGCCCGGCATGCCGATCCGCAAAGCAAAACGCCCGCCTTTAAAGGGGTCGTCGTTCGCATTGAAGCGACGGACACCGCCGTCGAACCGTCGCCGGCATGAGGCCGCTGATTCGCTAGCATTGGCCGCGAACAGAATTTGCTTTTTGCCCGAATCCCCGTCGACTTGGCTTGTCGAATCTTGTTATAGCCGCCAGCAACATGTTCCAAGAGACCTCTGATCGCTCAAGGACGGGCGATGTCCAGGTTCATTTGATTCGCGTCCAGTGACGCACTGCATCGGGAATGACGGATGAGTATTTTGCTCGGGTTACCAATTGTTTCAATCTTGCTGTTCGTCCTCGCCGGATTCTTGCTCGGCCATTTGGTTTGGTACAAGGATCGCAGCGGCGATGAAAAGAAAATTTTGGAATTGGAAGAGAAGTATGCGGCATCCAATGGGACTGCAGAGACTCATCGACAGGAGTTTTTGGAGCTGAAAAAGTCAATCAACATCCAAGCGAGCGACCTGGAACAGCTTCGCGTGGAGAATCGCGATCTGTCCGACGCGGCCAAGTCGGCACACGCCGATCTACAAGCCGCGGTCGATCGAGGCGATTCACTTGCCGATCAGTTGCAAACTGCTTTGCAAGATCGCGAATCCGCCGCGAGTCTACAGTCACAAAACCAAGAAGTCATTCGGCAAGCGGGCGACGAACTGGGTCAACAAAGCAAGCTAATCGAAGAACTGCGTGGAAAAAACGCCAAGCAAGAAAGCGATATTGCTGAACTGAAAAAACATTTAGAAAAAGCCGTCGCGGCAGCAAACCCTGATGCCGATCGCGTCGTGATCGACCTGAAGGGAGAACTGGCAGATGCCCAAGGGACCATTGAACAACTGCGCGGCGAGTTGGTGGATACGGGTAAGTCACAGCAGCAGGCAGCTGCTGAACTGCAGCAACTGCGCGAGCAATTGGCCGAGGCTTCCAAGCAGGCAGAGCAGGCTGCAACCCAGACGGATGAATTGACCGGTGTGGTGACAGAGAAAGCCACGCGGATCGAAGAACTGGAAGGCCAACTGCAAGCTTTGTCGCCAGTGAAGCAGGAACTCGAGCAAGTAAACGAACTGCTGGATCGACAAAAAGCCGAGGCGCTGCAAAAAGCTGAATTCGTTAAGAAGCAGCAAGCGGAAATCGAGCAGCTACGAAAAACACCACAGGACGTTCAGATCGTCCTGGACCAAAAGAAAACTATTGTTGCTCAATTGGAGCAGCAACAAGCTAAGAATCAGGACATGAGAGTGACGTTGGGCGAACAAGCCAAACAAATCGCTTTGTTACTGAAAGACCAAGACGCTTTGAAAGCCGTCTCGGCCGAAAAGGACGAACTGACCAACCGCGTGGCTGCGGTCGAAGCCGCGAAGCAAACCATGGAGGCGACGCTTGCGGAAAAGACAGAAGCCCTCAGCAAGCTTCGTCAAACAAGTGGCAAGCTTCAGAACATCCAAAGCGAGAATCAATCGCTGTCAGCCAAATTGAAGGAATTCACGTCCAGCAACGCGACGCTGCGAACAACGATTGTTGACAAAAACAAAGAAATCGAAGAGCTGAAGAAAAGCGAGGATCAGATCACACGTCTGAAAAGTGAACTAGAAAATTCGTCACGCGTGATCAAAACCGCTGGCGACGAAAATACTCGTCTGACGCAGTTGGTCAGCGAGCATCAAAACGAGATTGCAAATCTGAAAACACAAATGACCGAAGTGAATCGGTACAAGTCGGAGTTGTCCAGCATGACTGAGCAATTCGCGGCGCAACAAGCGGCCAACGGCGAACTGCGAGGCTTCAACGAAAAACAGGCCGCCGAAATCGCGCGTCTCAACAAAGAGCTGAAGCAGATCGATGTGCTGGAAAAACAGCTGGATAGCCGCGCTGGTGAACTGTCGCAAATGAAAGAACAAAGCCAGCAGCAAACCAAAGCCTTTGGCGATCAACGCGGCGAGGTGCAACGTTTGCGATCCGAATTGGAAGAGTTCGAGAATGCGAAACGACATTTAGAGGAGGCGACGCAAAAAGTTCGCTCCCTGAGTGCTGAACGCCAACAGTTGGCTCAAAGCCATGCAGAATTAGACAAGCAAGTCAAGAAATTGACCACGCAAATCGGTGTTCAGTCCAACGATGCCGACGATCTGCGTCGTCAATTAGAAACGAAAACAAAGGCGTACGATCAGGCGATCCATGACAGCCGAGAGTTTGCAGCGAGCCTGAATCAGCAAAAAACGGCGATCCAATCGCTCGAGCGTGACTTGCAATCGACCAAGACCTTGCAACCGGAGAACCGACGTTTGCAGGACAAAGTTGCTGAGCTATCGTCGGCACTGGCCGAGCTGGGTAGCGAGCACGAGCAAAGTCTCGCCGCCAATGCGAAAGCACAAGATGCCATTCGTCAATTGCAAAACGAAGTTCACGAGAGTGCCAATACCATCCGCGAATTGCGCCGACCACGTGGATCGGTGTTCAAGTTCGGTGACGACGACGCAAGTCGCGCCGCTTAAACACGGCACGTGCGAATTATCGATTTCATCACCCGAGACTCACGTCTCGGGTTTTTTGATGCGCCAGATCGAGGCACCAATCGGTGGCATTGGGGTGCGCGATTGGACTCGCCGACCGTGATCACGTGCTGGACCCGGCCACCGGGGACCGGACAATGTCATCGATGGTTTTGCCAATCGAGTCAGAACCTGATCGTGATTTTTGTGTCCTAACGGGGAATCCCGGCTGAGACTACGTGGCTGGCGAAACCCAACGAACCAACGAAGCCAACTTGTGATGGCTTTTGGATAACGGGCCGGTTGTCTGCGAAATCGCACCGAGTTCGCAGTGTTTATTTTTGGAGTGATTGTGGAAGATTTTACGAACGGATGGATGTTGGCCGGCGGTGCCGCCGTGTTGACGATTTTTGCTAGTGGCTGGAGCCATCTAAAGAATCTGTATGCGCAGATTGCTGGTCGAGTTGTCGTCAAATTGACGGTCAGCGGATATCAAGCCGATGCGATCTTGATGTACCTGAAACATCACTACACGGCATCGCGGTTTGGGCCGCGAGCCTACGTGGGGTGGAAGCTTTTTGTGCGTCCACGCCAACGTGTCCAGTTAGTGTCGATGGAAATCGCGCCTCCGTCGGGTCGTGTCTATTGGCGCAGCTGGCGGCCAATTTGGGTGGCCAAGAGCAAGGATGCATTGGGTGATTTGGAGGAGGGTTTGCAAGCGGCCGACTATGACTACCAGACCATCTCGGTCACCTTTGCGCGAGGCATGATTGATCCGGACCAATTGATTTTGGATGCCACTAACTTTTTCAATCAACAGGTGCGCAAGTACGAATCCACTGGAGGTCGGCGTCACAGCATCCGGTTCATCCATGGCACAGCCGGCAACACGGCGATGGTCAGTCTAAAGGGACGCGGCAGTAGTTCACCCACCAGTGGCACCGACATTCGTGCCTGTTTGGGACATCGACCATTGGGTTGGGACTTAAGTGATTTCGGCCCGGATCCCGAGCGGGCGATCAGCGCCGTGGACAAGTTGGCTCTGGATCAGAATTCGTTGGACCTGGTCCAAGAAGCCACGCGTTGGCGTGAGACCGAAGACTGGCACCGCGAGCGCGGTTTGCCGTGGCGACGCGGCTATCTGTTGCATGGTCAGCCGGGAACCGGAAAGACAGCGCTGGCGCGGGCCTTGGCCGAGGACCTGGACTTGCCCGTCTTTGTCTTTGATTTGGCGACGTTGAAAAATGATGAACTGCTGAAAGCCTGGAATCAGATGTTGGCCGAAGTTCCCTGCATGGCATTGATGGAAGACATCGATGCGGTATTTGACGGTCGCAAGAACGTCGCAGTGAATCAAGGCCCAGCTTTGACATTTGATTGCTTGCTGAATTGTTTGGACGGGGTTCAGCGCGCCGACGGGTTGATGGTGATGGTGACCACCAACCACTTGGATCGAATCGATCCGGCAATCGGTCAGCCAGGCAACATTGGTTCTCGGCCGGGTCGAATCGATCGAGTTGTCTCGATGGGATGCCTGAATGAAGAGGGGCGACGCAAAGTGGCGGCGCGGATCTTGGATCAGTGGCCAGCCTGGGTCGATGACATCTGTCACGCCGGACGCGATGACACGCCGGCACAATTCCAAGAGCGTTGTGGCCGACTAGCGCTGAAGTTGCACTACGGCGAAGCAGCCACGACCCAAGCCGAACCAATTGGTACGTGAGCCGAGAATATGGTGCGTGAGCCAAGAATTTGGCACGCGCTCCGAGAATATGGTGCGTGAGCCGAAAAGGTCTCTGCTCGTTAACTTGTCCGCAGACTGCTGAACCCGTCCATTGACCGCCATCGAACCCATTAGCAACTCGGTCCCGGGCGTCGCGTTGAACGGGATTCAGCAATACAATGCGGCTGAAATACTCTGTTGCGGATGATTCATCTCCCATCGCGCGAGATCCTGATTCATCGTGCACTGCGCGAGATCGGTGTCGCCGATTGCGTGTGAACTGAACTTGGCTGTGGACGGATAAGGAGAAGGGTGGACAACGATGCGAGAAATGCCCGTCAGGTACGGTCGGACAATCAAACGTGTCGCTTCGATGTGCGTGCTGACAGGTTCGTTGTTGGCTAGTTTTCTGGTTCCGGGATGTTCGGGATCATCGACGACAACCTATCCGGTCCGCGGGCTCGTGCGGTTTCCCGACGGCAAGTTGTTGCGTGAGGGTACGGTGGAATTCGAGACGATCGGCGCGGGTGAAAACATCACTGCGACCGGTGACATTCGGCCTGATGGGAGTTTTGTGCTTGGTACGTTCTCGTCCAATGACGGTGCGGTAGCGGGCAAGCACCGCGCAGTGGTGATTGCGGATGTGGAAATTGGTACGGGGGCCGAGCGCCCTGGCATGCTCGCGCCGACTCGGCTGGATCAAAAGTATCGCGACTTCAGTACGTCCGGATTGCAGTTCGACGTCCAACCGGGTCGCAACGATATTGTGATCGACGTCCAATACGCATCGGCGTTGGGCACAGACGAGTGATTCGCTGTCGCACCGGGACGGGTACTGGCCTACCGAAATGCCGTTAGTGGCCTTCGGTAAATTCGTTGTCTCTCCGATGTGTCAGGCGGCCTAGCAAGTCGGTGTTGATCGATGGCATCAGCGTCCGGACGCTTCCGTCGGCAAATGCAAAATGACACGCGCCGCCGGCATGATAACTACCAAAATTTGTGCGGTAGCGTTCGGTGGGTCCGCGAGCGATTGGGTACCCCGGCCCGCCACAACGCGAAAAATTGGCCGGATGGTCGCCATTGTAGATAGCGCCATCTTCCGGGCTGATGCCTTGGCGAGATGGGCGGACGTGTTTTTCACCAATCAGAATGGTATGGCTGGCACCGTCGGTCAGGCTGGCAAAGGAGGTGCGACTTTTCCACGTTTTCAAAATCGCGCCCGGTGCGGCAAAGTTTCCGTCCGGCACGGTCTCGGGCTCCGTTACGGCGATGCCCATGATCATCGCGCCGTTGGATTTGATCCAATTCCAAACGCCGCCGGGTCCATGACCTGCCGAGCAGGCGTAGTCACTGACTGTACCGGGGATATGCGGACTGGATTCAAATGGCGAGTAAATATCGTCGCCGTAGAGACTGAGGATGTCACCGTCTCGTCGCGAGGGGCAATAGTAAATCGGCACACGCGTCGTTCTCGCTTTGTCGCTTTGATAATAGTATTTCAACGACGCATCCCACTGTTCGCTCAATCCGCTCTGTTCGATCTGTGGCAAAATCAAAAAAGCCCAGCTGGTGAAATGGTCGTAGTTGCGGCTGGGCGGCAATTCTTTGCGCTGCGAATGAAAATTTTGAATCGCCAATCCAATGTTCTTTAAATTGTTTTGGCAGTGAGTTCTTCTGGCGGCTTCACGTGATGCTTGCACGGCCGGCAGCAATAGACCGATCAAGATCGATATGATCGAAATCGACACGAGCAATTCGATCAGGGTAAAGCCGGCAGACGCAATCGCTCGTGGTCGCGCCTGCGGATTCTGCGTCGATAACAGATTTGCATCGACAGCCTCCACCACATGACGCGGCGCAGGGTGAGCGATCCAGCATCGCGGCGGAATTGAGAGAGTGGACCGATTTGTCATGTTGCCTTGACTTGATGGAGGACACCGTTTGGACAGCTGGGCAAACGTCTGGCACGTATGCGTCTGGCACGTATGAAAACCGCTCACCTGTCGCGACTGATCAGAACCACCGCGTTTTCACCCCAAGCGATGAAGCGAAGACTATAGTTATAGGGAATTTCAATTTGACGATCCAAAAGAATTGCGAAAACGGTCTCAAGACCGATAAACGCGTATTCCATGGCCGAATTTTTTATTAAGACCGAGCAGTCTGCCGTCGGGCCGTTTACCGGGATCGAGCTACGCGAAGCTGCGCTGGCACGCATCCTGACTCCGCAATCGGACATTGCGCCATGTCCGGACGGACCGTGGACCAAAGCGACAGAAACCGGTCTCTTCTCAGACAAGAAAGTTCCGTTACCCCATCCGCCGGGGACTCATGTGCCCCAGTACCACATTCGTGGATTGAGCGTCTCGGCACAGGGGCCATTCAAATTGCGCGAACTGATTGGTTTTACAGCCCGGGGAATGGTGCGTGCCGACGCGACATTGCAAAGTGACCTTGCGTCAGAATGGATTCCCGTGGATCGCATTTTGGTTTTAAAGGCTTGCCTCTCTGGCGAGCTGGTACTACTGGGTGCGGACGGCAAAGTTCATCTGCGGGCGCAAACCACTTGTGCTGAAGACGCCATCGATGGCGACCTGGAGCATCCCGATGCAAAGGCACCAATCGAGGTTGCCCGCGTATCGACCACTTCGCAATCGTCCACATCGTCGGGCAGCTTCGAGGAAACCCCGCTGATTGATCCATCAGCGGAGGTCACTTCTGGCAACAAGAAACCCGATTCGCTGGACGAGGACGCGGACGTTGATCTGGGACCACCGCCATGGTGGCGACGGCAAATTCGGTGGAAAGATTTGAATCCGACGATCAGTCGCGAGTCGCTAGCTCGTTCGCGGCGCTGGGTGACGATTGGGTTGGGAATGGTGATTCTCGTTGCGGGCATCGGCACCGCATTTTCGCAATGGTCCAAGATGGGTCTGCGCCAGGAGCACATCATTGGGAACTGGGTAGCAGAAGATGATTCGTTTGCGATCGCCTTTCGCGAAGACGGCAATTGCGTCGTGTTCAATACGACGGGAAACTCATGGTCGGGGGAATATGAATGGATGTCACGCGACGATGATGAAGAGGGATTGACTGCCTCGGCAGGTATCTCATCGATATTGGATGAACTGGAACGTGGGTTCGAACTCGGCGCCGTAAAATCCAGTGATGGTTATTTGCGACTACGCAGTTCCGCGTTCGAACCGACCTACATCGGCAATCATGAAATGTCCGATTGTTTTTTGCGACGTAAGAACGAGGATCTGATGATCGGATACCCGGTGTCGGTTGATTTCAGCGGCAGCGGTCGACGCATGGAGGCGGCGTGGATCGCGGTCAAAAAAAGCCCGCCGATTGGAATGGATCCGATGTCCGACTTGGCATCGATGGAGATCGAGCCTCCACCGACGGTGGGATTTGTGGTGGAAAGGTCGTTGCACGTATCACAGGTGGTCGCGGCTTTATTGCGGATGTATGAAACCGGTGACTTTACGGAGTCGATGTCGGGACGACTGTGCTACAGCGTGCGGGTGGATGCCGAGTATCTGTTGACGAATTACGGGGTACCGGATGAAGCGCGACCACTTTATCCCTTTGAACTGGCGACAATGCCAAACGGGCCGTCATTCGAACAGTCACAGATGGTGCGTTACGGATTGTTGAAACTGATCCTGTCAGACGACGGGCAAATTCAATACGTTTCGTTGTTGGAATGACGTCCCGAACATTTCGAACTTCAGTCCGTCGAAGTCTCCAGTCCGCCAGAAAGCTGTCTTGTTTGGATCAGGGCAGATGCGGGACCACGGGATTGAGCTCGATAGAGAGTTCAAGCCGCTTGACTTTGTCGGGCAGTCCGGCGGATTGGCAGTTCCGAATCACGCTGCGAATCGGCCCGGTCTGCAGCACCAATGGCAGGGCATCAATCTTTGCTTGCCACGTCGGCAAGGCATCGCCGACCTCTGGAGGAGGCACCATGCGCCAAGACAAGATTTCCGCGAGACGCGCCACGATCGGTCGTTGATTGTCGATCGCTAGTCGTCCGAGTGTCTGACGTGCTTGCGTGCGCGCGGGCGAAGAAATGAGCCAACTGGACGCGACCAATCGAACAGCGGCCGACGGATTGTCCAGTTCGGCTTTGGCGGCGTCGACTAAACTCGGCGAGGATTTTCCGCCGTTCCAATCGACAGGTAGCCAAGCAATCGTCAACGGCGCCAGCGGCCGGCTATCAAGTTGTGATACCAATTCCAAAGCCAACGCAGCCTGATTACTTCGCCATGCGGCCATCGCTGCCATCATGGAATTGGACTGTTGTCGCCACACCGGTGGGCGATCCGCCAGCGAGTCGATGAACGGACGCAGAGATTGTTGGTACTGACCGCTGGCAAAAAGTTTCAGTGCCAGTGTTTCTTTGTCGGATAAATCGTCCGATGTGATCCAAAGGACGCGGTAGGCGGCGATCAATGTCTCCGCTTCGTCGCCGTCGACTTGAAATCGTAGTTGTTTTGCATCCAGCAGAATCACTTTTCCGCGAAGCTGCTCAATCGCTTTGGGGTACCAGGTTCCTTCGGCGGCGGTTGGTTTCGCCGGCGCAATCCAAACGTGATCCGCAGCGTTGGACGCGCCGTCGGCCCCAACGGTGATGACCACGATCGTCAACAACACGACCGTCAATAAGCTGGGGAGTCGGATCAAGGTTGCGGCTCCGCCGGACGGATCCGATGACCCAGGTTGCGGACGTCCATGTACTGGTACTGTCCATTATTCTGGGCAGCAAGATCACGTAAGAAACTATCCGACGGGGCTACCGGTTCGGGACCAAATTCAATCGCATGAATCGTGGTACCGGCTTGTTCGGCGCGGCGCTGGATTTCGGCTAACTGACTGCCTGACAGGCGAGGAATTCGAGCGTCGGTGAGAAAGAAGATGACGTCGGGGGCCATTCGCAGGGCCAGTTTCAATGCGATGCTGTGTTCGGTGCCACCGAACGCTGCGACCGATTCGACGTAACGCTCTGCCAAAACCAAATTGGACGGTTCACCGCTGATCATTTGTAGCGGCAGGCCCGAAAGTTGAAACGGTTTTGCTTTGTCATTGTAAAAAATGATCTGAAATCGTTGTTGCTCCGTGAGGGTATTCAAACTGCGAAGCAACTCCGCTTTGGCGGCTCGCAAAGGTCGACCGCCATGACCGTTCATGCTGTCGCTGCGGTCAAATACATAGATGAATCGCGATCCGCTGCCCGAGACACCAAACACCATTGTGGTCGCGTCGGATCCATTGGTATCGGAGTTTTTGGATCGCCCGGTACCGAATCCGTCGTCACCGAGAGCCGTTTCGCCAGCCAAACCGGTTCCCGAAACCGGCGACGGTGTGGACTCCATTGCTTGCAACACGCCCGCCAAATCGATCGGAGGTGACAGATCGGCTGGGGGTGCCGCGGCGGCGGCGGAGCTACTGTCGCTTGACTGCTGAGCGTCGGCGTCGGATTCAGCAGCACGTTGGATTTCCGTGGCGTCAACATAGCGATCCCGGTCGGGCAGTTGGTGGACGATGGCGATCCCAATCGGGCGATCGTCAGCTGCGCCGGTTCCTTTGGGATCTTGTGACCAGATCACCCCGATCGTGGTCAGCAAAATGACGTGCAAAACGATCGACATCATCAACGCGGGGGCGGTTCGCTGGGGCACTTGCAAGTCCAGCCGATCGCTCGGTGCGGGTGCCCCGGATGCTGGGGTAGCTACAGTGGCCCGATTTCCCAGGGGGGCCGTCGGATTGGTCCGCTTGGCGAGTTGACGTTGCGATGGCTGGGATGCTGGGTCAGTCATGGTCGCCGATGGCAAATCGATGTTTCTATTGGGCCGGTCGGGTAATGATCGTATTGGCCTGGTGATTGTAGACGCCAAGATGATTCTAGACGCTCGGGCCCGTTTTTGACCGCATCAATCCCTTTCCCGGCGAATCTCGTCTGTAGTGATGGGGTGATTGAGCGACTAATCCTGGCGATTGGAGCGAAGTGACGGGCAAACGATGGCGTCCCGGCTTGACGCATTCGCTTGCCTCTCTTAACAATCACGACTCGATTTCATCACCACATCACTTCCCAGCATCCTCCTGAACCCCACATTTTCCATGGGCAATAGCTACATTTTCTCGTCCGAGTCTGTCACCGAAGGCCACCCGGACAAAACCTGTGACACGATCTCCGATGCGGTGTTGGACGCCTGTTTGGCACAAGACACGTCCTCGCGTGTGGCTTGCGAGACGATGGTCAAGGATAACGCGGTCATTCTTGGTGGTGAAATCACGACCGGAGCCAAATTTGACTATCGCGAAGTAGTCAAAAAGGCGCTCGTCGAAATCAATTACGATTCCGACTACGCCAAGGGCACCGATTACAGCTACACGTGCAAGTTCGATGCACAAAACTTTTTCTTCGTGAACTTGCTCGGGCAACAGTCGCCCGACATCGCGCAAGGCGTCGACGCCGCCGCTGCGGATGACAAGGAAACCGCCGAACAGGGTGCCGGTGACCAAGGGATCATGTTTGGGTATGCATGTGATGACACGCCCGAGTTGATGCCCGCGGCCATCGCTTATTCCCATCAACTGGGCGATGCGATCACACGGCTGCGAAAAGACCGCGTGCACACTTGGTTGCGGCCCGATTCCAAGACGCAGGTTTCGGTCGAGTACGTGGGAGGCAAACCGACACGCATTACGGCGGTCGTCGTATCGACCATGCACGCGGCGGAGATTTCGACCGGAGAGATTCGCGATATCTTGAAGCGCGATCTGATCGAAAAAGTACTACCAAGCAACCTATTGACAGATGACACCAAATTCCACATCAATCCGACAGGGATTTTTATCATTGGTGGACCCGAAGGCGATTGCGGTTTGACGGGTCGCAAGATCATTGTCGATACCTATGGCGGGATGGGTCGACACGGCGGCGGAGCGTTTTCCGGCAAGGATCCATCGAAGGTGGACCGGTCGGCTGCTTACATGTGTCGTTGGGTTGCCAAGAACATTGTTGCTGCTGGACTGGCACAGAAATGTGAATTGCAAACGGCCTATGCGATTGGTTTTCCCGAGCCGGTTTCCTTGACTGTCGATACGTTCGGTACCAACACCGTGGATGAAGCAAAAATCGAAAAAGCGGTTGCTGATGTCTTTTCGTTCAAACCTGCTGATATCGTCAGCCAACTGAACCTGTTACGTCCGATCTACGGCAAGTCCACCAATTACGGTCACTTTGGCCGCGAGATCGACGAACTGACCTGGGAGAAGACGGATAAAGTGGATGCCTTGAAATCAGCGGTCGGAAACTAGCTCTGACCGAGGGTGAACGATTTGCGGCACCTGGAACGCCTTCCGTGTGTCGCATAGATACCGCCGCCATCGGGCTCATCGCAGTCCATTGCGGACGCGCTGGTGGCTCGTTTCTGTTGTGCTGACTCAGTCGAAAATTTATCCCGACCATTGAATGACGAAACGCATTGTCTGGACCACGGATCTTCATCTCAATCATGTTCCGCTGAACGCTTGGGAACAATGGATCGATACGGTCCGTCGGCACTCACCTGATGCACTGATCGTCACGGGGGATATCTCCGAAAGCGACGACGTCGTTTTTCAACTCAATCGGATTGCCGAGGCGTTTGCGATTCCCATCTATTTTGTGTTGGGCAATCACGACTTCTATCAAAGTTCGATTGGCAAAACGCGTCGACTGGTGATCGACGCGACTCGCGACAACCCTTTGTTGCACTATCTGGTCGACTGTGGACCGATCGAGTTGGCGAACGATGTCTTTTTGGTCGGTGAAGACGGCTGGGGCGATGCAACGCGGGGAAGCTACGAAACGTCGCCGATTCGATTGAATGACTTTGCCCGGATCAAGGATTTTTATCTGTATGATCCTTCGCGCTGGAAATCGTTACTACAGGAACAAGGCAAACTGTCAGCAGAACGACTAGAGCAGAAACTCGGTGCTCTGCCCTCGAGTACCAAGCACGTATTGGTTGCGACCCATCTGCCGCCTTTTTGCGAGTCGTGCTGGTATCAAGGAGAAACGACCGACGAAAATTGGGCGCCGTTTTTTGTTTGTGGACAAGTTGGTGACGTATTGTTGCGGTTTGCCGCCTCGCACAAAGACCGCAATTACACGGTCCTGTGCGGACACACCCATCATGATGGGATCGCAACGATGGCCGAGAATCTGATCGTCTACACCGGAGCGGCCCAATACGGACGACCGGATGTGGAGGCCGAAATTGGTGTGAGCCAACAGAGCCTCGAGCTGTCACTTTCCCGCCCGCCTGGATCGATGATGGATGCCCCGTGAAAATTCACGGCAACGGTTCACTGTGAAAGATTTACAGTAAAAATTCACGCTCAGCGGGCCGTTGTTCGCTAGGATCGCACCTCGCCCCAGAGTCGCAGCAATTCAACGAGGTGTTCGACGGCTTGAGCCATCTCATCGAGGCAGGCGAATTCACCCAAGCTGTGGATATTGTGTTGACCGCTGGAAAGATTGGGTGTGGGCAGACCCTTTTCGGTCAATTGGCTGCCATCGGTGCCACCGCGGACGATTGTTTTTTTGCACTCGCGGCCAAGATTGGCGAACGCTTGTTCAGCCAACGTGATGGCTTCTGGCAAATCCGCGAGCCCTTCGCGGAGATTTCGATACTGGCCATGCACTTCCACTTCGACCGAGAGACCGGGAGTTCGTTCGGCGATCAAATCCGCCGTGTCATGAATCACGGTGGCATACTGATGCAGGTCCTCGGTTTCGAACGAGCGGAGGATCAATTCGACCGTCGCCTCGCCGACTCCCCCGGTGATCGCGTAGGGATGAATAAATCCTTCACGATCCTCGGTTGTTTCTGGTGTGCAGTTTTCTCGCGGTAGCGCGGCGACAAAGTCGGCAGCGGCTCGGATGGCATTAATCATTCGATCTTTAGCGATCGCCGGATGAATATTGTGTCCGACAAAATGAACGCGAGCGGCGTCTGCCGAAAAGGTCTCGACGTCCAACATACCTGCGGCACCACCGTCGATAGTGTACGCGACCGTCGCAGCCAGCTTTTGTAAATCGATCTTGTCGGTTCCACGACCGATTTCTTCGTCACACGTGAAGAGCACGCGAACGGGACCGTGACTCAAGTGAGGGTTTTCGATCAACGTATGCGCAAGTTCCATGATGATTGCCACGCCGGCTTTGTCATCGCCGCCTAGCAGCGTGGTTCCATCGCTCGTGATCAACGTCTTGCCAATCAATTCTGCCAAGGCGGGTGTCGCATCGACGCGGATCTGATTCCCTGCCGGCAGCGTGATATCGCCGCCAGCGTAGTTTTCGATGACCTGTGGATCGACATTGTCACCGGGTGCCTCGGGCGACGTATCGACGTGGGCGACCAATGCGACAGTTGGACCCTTGCCACCATTGGTCGCTGGTACCGTTGCACAGACCAACGCATGTTCGTCTTGGTGCGCGTCGTTGACCGACATGGCGATCAGTTCATCGCAAAGCAGGCGATTCAATTCCGCTTGTCCGGACGTGCTTGGATAGCAGGTATTGCTTGCGTCGGCCGCAGTGCCCACGCGTACATAACGTAAGAATCGCTCCAACAGACGTTCGCGGTTGATGTGGACAATGGGCTGGTTGGATTCAATCATGGTGTTGCTGTCGAAATAGGTCCGTGTGACGATGGTTGGGCTGTGGTAAGTTGTAAGCTACTGAACGACTTTTCCAAGTCGACCCGACGCGTAGCCAGCCAGGTCGACCCGACGCAGAACTGACATGGTGATGGCAGATAAAGTAACGCATCTGATTTTTGACGCGGAAAGTATCGCCGATGGTGAACTGATTGCGAAAGTGCGCTATTCGGGCGAGGGTTTATCGCCCGAACAGGCGATCGCGAAGTATCAAGCGGAGCTCATGGAACAAAAAGGAACAACCTTTATTCCTCATACGTTTCAGGTCCCGATCGCTGTGGTGATCGCAAAGGTCAAAGAGGACTTTTCGTTGCTGGACATTGTCTCGCTGGACGAACCCGAGTTTCGATCACACGTGATCACGGCCCATTTTTGGAAAGGTTGGGAAGTGTATCGGCGGCCCCAGTGGGTGACGTTCAATGGTCGATCGTTCGATATCCCGCTCATGGAATTGGCCGCCTATCGATATGGGATCTCGTTACCGAAATGGTTTACCGGTGAAGGTTACAAATCGCCTCGAAACCGCTTTAACATCAATTCACATCTCGATTTACAGGAGCTGCTCACCAATTTCGGGGCGGCCCGTTTCAATGGAGGGTTGAATCTGGCGACGCAATTACTGGGCAAACCAGGCAAAATGAATCTCTGTGGGGACCAGGTTCAACAGCAATACGACGACGGTGATCTGCAATCGATCAGCGATTATTGCCGTTGCGACGTGTTGGATACGTACTTCGTTTTCTTGCGGTCGATGGTGCTAACGGGACGATTGACGTTGGAACGTGAGATCGAGATTGTCGCGGATGCCAAATCGTGGATCCAGGAGCGGGCCGACGGCTGCGCAGCGTACACGTCCTATTTAGAAAACTGGGACGATTGGCACGATCCGTGGGAAGCCGAAGAACTGGTATCGTGAAACATTTGCGTGAAACGAAGTCGCAAATTGCCAGAAAGCCGTTTCGCTAGCGTTTGATCTGTCTTTACGTTGGATGCTTTCTCTTTGTAGGGTTTCCCATGGTCGGCGACTCTGTGAATAGGAATTCCATCGTCTTGCCGAGCCCTTTTTTTCCGTAAAACAAGAAACCGTTGATGGCCAGGCAAGGATGTCTTCGCCAATCGAATTGTTCTTTACGCTCGCTGCTACGAGCGACGCGCCTCGCGTGCGCTTTGCTAATCACGGTTGCCTTGCCCGCTTCTGATTCCCTTGCGCAGTCGCCTGCTGATACGAATACGGCCGTCGAGTCGCCCGAGCAATTGTCGCAATATCCGGTCGACGCCCGATTGCAAATGGTGTGGTCCGCACCGCGAGTTCGTCACTGGCACATACGATTTTCGGTCGCCGAATCAGATCACGGACATTTTTCGGAACTAACAAATTTCTGCGACTCCGATGCAACCACGGGTGCTTATGAAGTCGCCGCAGACGGCCGATCGATTACGTTTGCACCACGTCGCGGATTGGCAGATGGCGAATTTCAAGTTCGATTCCAAGGCGAATCGGTTACACGCTTGCAGGTCGAGGTACTGGAGCGATCGCATCGGCAGGTCGTTGGAGAATCAGCCAATGCGAATGAGAACCACTCCACCACGATCGATGTTGCATCGCTCATTGCCGGAGCACATGCGGGGCCACCTGACGGTGCTTCTGCCAAGTGGTCTTTGCGTCGATTGCCGTACGACACGATCCGTGTCGAATTCGGAAACGCCAATCGAGTAGTCACGAGCAACCAAGAACTTGATTTGACTGTTAGAGCAAATGGTTTGATGGTGGCAAAGTCGAAGCGTCTTTCATTGCACTACGAACTATTTCGAGTTCAGGACGGCAAGTCGGTTGCCCAACAAACCCATACGTTGCAATTGGATGCCGATGGCAACTCTCAGACCGCCAGTATGTCGGGCAAAGCGCCGGCGCAACCAGGCGTGTACGAGGCACGGTGGCGACTGAGCGACGATTCGGACAAGAGTTGGATGTCGTTGCGGCGTTCGTCTCCGCCACTGGCCCAACGTGGCGCAACGATTCTGGTGCTGCCGCCCGCATCCACTGCGTCCGACCGAGGCCACGATGTATCCTTGCATTGGCAATCGGTGGCAAAAATCGAGCCGGCCAAACGGCCCGGATGGGACTTGAAGCAATGGTTGCCGTCGACTGGATTTAAGTACACCCCACGCAGCCTTTCATCACGGGGTCCGGGTCTGGAGCAGGCGAAACACGACAACGAAGCGGTCTCGATCCTGGATCCCAAAAGCACCTATGCGACGCAGTTGCCGAAATTGGTCGCGAATCTGCCGCATCGGTTTACGGTTCGATATCCCTCGGGACAGCGAATGCGATTGAAAGTCGAGATCGCTACATCGGATCGATTCAACGACATCAAACGCACGATATTCCTGACGGACTTGCCGACCATCGGAACCACCGATCCTTGGCAAACGCAATCCTTTTTGCATTATCCAGTCTCCGACAACGAATTCATTCGGTTGACCAACGTGACCGACGATCAGCTCGTATCGTTCGCTTCGATTCAGATCGATAACGTTCGCGATTCGACGGTACCGGAACAGTCGAATCCGACAGAAGCGTTGCGAACTGTGATCCTGCAGCTCAACGAATTTCAGTGGATCGATGATCTGGCGGGCGATGTAATCGCTGGTGTTGGACCGTCATTTCATCCAGAAGCCAAAGCGATGCACAAGCTGTACGTTGCCACTGAGCGACTGAAAACCTATTCGAAACTGGCTGGTTACAACGCACTGATGGTGCCGGGAAATGTCGGCGGACGTTGTTGGTATCAATGCGATGCGTTCAAGCCGGTCCGCAAATACGATCCGTATGCAGCGGATTTTTTGCAAGTGTTCTTGCAGCTAATGAATCGAGACACGTTGCGCATTTATGTTGGTGTGGATCCAACGATCGATCTGGCCGATGTGGAAGCAAAAATTCGCAAGCCGGCCTCCAATTCGGCATCGTATTTACGATTCAGCGGACTTCGCGTCCGAGCGAATCAATACGATTTGATGCAGGATGACGTAGGTGTCAGTCTTGCCAACTGGGTTTCCCAGCTCGATCGCCAATGCGAAGTGAATCCTTGTTATGCGGGCGTCGTCATTTCGTGCCGCGAAGGCAGTCACACCAGTCCTATCCAGTGCGATCAAGTTCTTAACGAGCCAACATTGCGACGATTTGCCTCCGATGTGGATGCTGCTCGATCCTCCGACTCGATCGCGGCGTTGCGGACTTGGACGGACGGTGATGGGCGAGACGCGTTGCAGTTTTGGTGCCAATCACAGTCCGCCAAGGTTTATCGTCAGCTTGCTGCGTCGACCCACGCGGAGATCTTGCTGGTGGATGGTCATCTACCTCGTTCGGCCAACGAGTCCGACACCTGGACCGTCGTTGCCGACCTTCGTCGCGAACTGGGTGCACCCATCCATTTGAAGGAGGATCTCGATCCAAAGGGTTTCGCTGCGGGGATCGTCGGACACGCATCTCTGTCAGACCAGAAAATACACCCTGCGCACAGTCCACCGTTGCTGGCGGATTTAACCAGTGCGGTCGAATCCATTGATCCGACGGTTCTAATCGTTGATGAACGCAAACTGGCAGGTGTTTGGTGCGAGGAACTAGCCGCTTCGCTGCGGCACTTTGCTCAGTTACCAAATCAAACATTGACGGATGTGAAAGGCTCGGATCCCGGTGTCAAAACCACACAAGTTCGGTGCGGATATCACAACGGAAAGTCGGTCTTGTTGATCGCCAACACTGCTCCCTGGGCATCCGAGATCGAAGTTGATTGTCATGAGACATTGAATTGGCAGAGTGTCACGGCGGATGGTCCAACGCCGGACAACCGAGTTACAGAATCATGGAGTCAGCGAGACAAGGTTATCAAGGCGACGCTGGCGCCGGGGCGAATGCTGGTGCTGACCGCGCCAACCAATTCGCACGCGATCCCGATTCACGCGTGGACTTCGCAAGTCAGCGGCGGCGAAAAAACGATGACCGAAATCAATTCTAGTGTCACCAAAGTTGTCAAACGAATTGGGAGTCTTGCCGATCCACAGAACTATTCTGCTTTATCCAACGGCGGCTTTGAACAAAGCGGCGGCGTTGGAATTCCTGGATGGATGCATACTCAGTACCCCACCAATGCCGTTCGAATCGACGATTCAGAAGCGGTCCAAGGGCGTCAAAGTGTGATGTTGACCACCGATTCGCGGACAGCGGGACGTACGTGGATTGTCAGTGAACAGTTGAAACCCCCGCAATCGGGGCGTTTGGCTGTGTCGCTAGCGTGTCGGGGCGAATTGGTCCAATCCGATGCCACCAGTCATCGTTTGCGGGTATCGATCGAAGGAACCCGTGACTCCGAACCCATTCGGCAGACACAACAATTCGAGATTCCACGCGATGGTCAATGGCAGCCAAGAAGGATCGTTTTAGAAGCCAATGGAGTCGATCCGACGACGGTGCAGTCGATTCGATTAACCATTGATAGTTTGTCACCCGGTCGCGTCTGGATTGATGATGTTCATCTGCATGACTGGTTTCCGATGGCAAACGAGCGGCGTGATCTGCAAGGAGAAGCATTCATGGCCGTACAAGGATTACAGCAAGGAAATTTGACGCCGGTTGCTCAACTGTTGCAAAATTATTGGGCCCAGTACCTGTTGAACCAGCAAGACGCGGTTGTCGTAAAACCGCTTCCGGTATCCCATCCAGTTCGAAGGCGATCAGAACCACCCAATGTTGCTGATCGTATCAAGAGTTGGATACCCCGCCCTTTACGGTTTTAAACGAACGTTCTGAAAAAGCGAAATTGCCATGCTTAGGACTTGGCTCAAGGAGATCGAACAGTATGCGACGATGGACGAAACGAATCGCGGTCGCCCTGGTTCTATTTGCAGTGATCGGATCACTGGCCAGTTACTGGGCGATCCAACAGACGAAATATGTTCCGGAGTTCTATTCGCGTGCGTCGCAACGGTTGCCTGCCCAGACGATCGAGGCAAGTCAACGTTTGCAACACGGCGTCGAAAAACTGCGAAACGATGCAGGTCAATTGGGTTCCTGGCGGGCGTCGTTCAGTGACGCAGAGATCAATGCATGGTTGGTCGAAGAACTTCCTAAGCGGTTTCCAAGGTTGTTAAAACGTGGCGTTGAAGACCCGCGTATTGTGATCGAAGATGGGCGCGTCCTTGTCGCAGCGCGTTACAAAGATCGGCGATTTGACACCATTGTGTCTTTTGAGGTCGAAGCGGAACTGACCGAACAGGCGAATATGTTGGCGCTGCGACTGAAAAATCTTCGCGCCGGGGCACTGCCGCTTCCGTTGAGCAAGTTTGTCAAAGGGATCACTCGTGAGGCAGCCCGCGGCAACATCGATGTGCGCTGGGACATGACCGAAACCGGGCCGATCGCGTTGGTGACCGTTCCGCGCGATGACCCTCGCTTTGTGATGACTCCGGTGATCGTTGAATCGCTTCGTCTGGCCGAAGGCGATTTGATATTGTCCGGACACACCGGCGCATTGGCCGAAAAAGCTTTTTCGCCACGCGGTCCTATCTACCGGTTCGTTTCTTATCGGCATTCGGATAGACACAGCCGCCAGAAGTCATCGGCACTGCGATAAAGTTCGAGCGACAGTTGATGTGCTACCTGTTCGCAGTCGCGCCAACAGAGAGTCGCGCGAAACGTTTCGTCGGTGAACTCCGCTAACTGATAATCACCGCGGATGACTTGCGAAACCGATCCTCGATCGTTTCCAATGTCGCCTTCGATCTCCAGATACTCCAAGCGATGATCGGGCAGTCGACGCGCGTCCAGGCTCACTTCGCCACGCAGCGACACGATGGGTGCGGTCGCCCAGGTCTTCAGAGTATTGTCGTATTGAAACATCCAGTCAAAATGGTCGCCGCCGGCGCCGGCAACCGCTTTTGCGTCGTTGCGACGCGACCAAAGAGGGCCGACGGCATAATTCAGTAGGACAAAGGGCGGCATGACGATGTGCGTTGATCGATTGGGGCTGCTCGATACGAGGTCGACGCCGGGGCAGGAAATTTGGTTTCAAACTACGGGCTGGATGCGGATTTGTATTGCAGTGCATGCTGCGGATTCGATGGCGGATCGGTCAATAGAATATACTTGGCCCGGCGGCTTGCTTGCTCCGGATCGCCGCTGTGCCGCAACAATTCAATCGCGGCGATTTTTGCTTCGTGCCAACGATCGCTACCTTTTGGCAAACCACTAGCTAATCGATCCCATATCTTGATGGCTTCGGTTTGATCGTCGCGTCGATTCGTCGACGCCAAGGCGCGGGCTAGCTTTCGCCACAGTTCTCCGGGTTGTTGGGATGTTTGGGCTGCAGATTCAATCGCGTCGATAGCTTGTTTTGTTTGGTTGTTCCAAATCAGCACGGCGGCTTGTTGTGGCGGCGACTGCCCAGGCCAGCTGAGCAGCGTTTGGGCGACGGCGGATCGTCGTTTGGGATCAAGGGTCGCATCACGCATGAGCCGCCATTGAGCTGCCTGCAACCGTTGCGCCGGCGGGGCAGCGAGCCCGGCTGACTCCGTCGGTCGGCGCCGCCATGCCAGTAGAGCCGCTGCGAATTGCTGCTCAGCCGTGGTGGCTTGAATCGTTGCGGGTAAACTGTCCAGCGAATCGGGCTCAATCAGATAGACGGCCGCCAGAGGGTATCTTTCTGCAATGTTCGAATGCTTTAACAAGGGTGCAAAAGCCGATTCGAACGTCTCAATCCACTGCTCTGTCTGGGACGGGTCACTGTTGTGAATCAAATTCATCCACAATGACAATGCATGATCCACTTGTAACACGGTGGACGAACTATTGAGAAAGCTGGTGGCCTGTTTGGCGGCATCCTCGGCTCGGCCCTGTCGCGTTAATAGCGTGATCAGCCAACGTCGTGCCTGTTGCGCCGCGGAACTGTCCGGCCATTGCTGATGTGCTTGGATCAGCAATCGTTCGATCGTCTTGGTGATTTTGGGCTGATCGACCTGGCTCAGTAAGACGGCGGCTTGTAAATGCGCAGCAGCGGCATCTTTGACATTTGGATGTGCAACCGCGATCCGCGATAAGACCGATGCGGCATCTTCGACACGCTGTGCTTTCAGTAATGCAGCGGCAGATTCCATGGCATAGTTCAGCGCGAGCTGGGAATCGGATTCTGCATC
>JABDKS010000626.1 GCA_013002105.1 Pirellulaceae bacterium
CGGTTACACCGAAAGCGAAACAGAATGACCAACGTATTGTCACCGGAAGACACGCTCGCCGACGACGTTGAAACCCAATCGGATGAACCGAATTCGGAATTGGCGACAAACGCGTCGGCGGTCGGCAACGCTCCCAAACGCATGGAACGCCCCGTCGGTGTGAACATGCAATCGGTCCGCAAAGACTATGTGGTCATGTTCTTGTCCATGCACGTGCTGACCTTGCTGGTCTTAGTGCCGTACTTTTTCAGCTGGACCGGGGTCGCATTGTTTGTTTTGGGGACAATTGTTTTCGGTCAACTGGCTGTTCCGATCGGATTTCATCGCCTGCTGGCTCACCGCAGTTTCAAAACACCCAAGTGGTTCGAACGCGTCCTGGTCACATTGGCGATGTGCAGCGCACAGGAGACTCCCGCGCAATGGGTTGCCTGGCACCGCAAGCATCATTCGCACAGTGACCATCGCGAAGATCCCCACTCGCCGCGCGTCGGGTTTTTGTGGTCACACATCGACTGGATGTTGCATGACAACAAGAGCGCGGTGGGCACATACGCGATGTACGAAAAATACGCGCGCGATATTTTGTCCGACCCGTATTATATGTGGATCGAAAAGTTGCCGATCGCATCGGGATTCTTATTCTTTGCCCACGCGATCTCTTACGCGATCGTCGGCGCGATCGCGTCGGTATTGATGTATGGATTTACACCGGCCGCATTGCAGTTTGCCGGTAGTATTTTTGTGTGGGGATTGGTTGCACGCACCGTCTGGGTGTGGCACATCACGTGGAGTGTCAATTCGCTGTCACACGTGTTTGGATACCGCAATCACGAAACCAGCGACGATAGTCGCAACAACTGGTTCGTTACGTTGCTGACCGCGGGCGAAGGCTGGCACAACAACCATCATGCTGATCCCTCCAGTGCGTCAAATCAACATCGCTGGTGGGAGATCGACTTGAACTACTATGTCATTCGATTGTTTGGTGTGTTGGGTTTGGCCTACGACATCATTCCGCCACGCCATGTGCGCAAACGAACGCCAAAGTAACCGAGAGCGTCTCGGTTATTTTTGATACTTCTGGATCGCTTCGGGCAACGGATAGGCCGTCACGTCGCGATCACCCTGGGTGCTGGCGATTTCTAACAGTCGCGCGTATCCACGCGTCACCAGCGACTGACGCTCCTGGACGTACTGCGGATCCAGGTTGTCTCGCGACAGTTGTCCGTCGACCGTGACCCGCGGAAAATCCTCGTGGCGAATGAATTGCGCCAGCACAGGATTGCAACGTATGTGGCGTTCGGGTGTGGTGTGCAGAACTTCGGGATCGAGTTCGCCAATCACGTACCGCAGATACAAATCGCTTTCGACGATCGAACTGACGTCGTTGTGGCAAACGTCGCAAAGATAGCCTTCGTCACATTTGGCCATGAGCTGGGTGGGGAAGTGACGCGTTGGTGTTGTTGGGGACGGGATGTTGGGCAGATAACGGACTGAAGTCCGTTCTACGTTGGTAGGCGGGGAGATGGTTTAGGCTAGTCCGAGGACGTTGAACATGTCGTACAGGCCGTTGTCTTCGCCCTGCAGCCATTTGGCTGCCGCCAGCGCTCCCGAGGCGTAACAATCTCGGTTGCTTGCTGCGACGTTCAGTTCGATTCGTTCGCCCAACATACCAAAGACGATCGAATGTTCGCCGGGATTATCGCCGACTCGAACGGCGTGGTAGCCGATCTCGCCGCGCGTCCGCTCGCCCGTGAAACCTTCGCGACCGTGTACGTGTTTAATGGGTCCCTCGAGTCGATTGGCGATCAATTCGCCGAATTTTAGTGCGGTGCCACTGGGAGCGTCGGCCTTGTATCGGTGGTGTCGCTCGATGATCTCGATGTCCAAACCTCCCGCGACGTTGCCCAGCGTTTCGGCGATCTGTTCGGCCAGTCGCATCGTCAAATTGACGGCCAATGACATGCTGGGGGCCCAGACGATCGGGATCGATTCAGCGGCCTTGGCCAACGACTCTTTTTGTTCGTCGGTCAGTCCAGTGGTTGCGATCACCAGTGGTACTTTCGATGCGACGGATTGCTGTATGCACTGGTCCACGGCTTCGGGAAGCGAAAAATCGATCACCGCATCCAACTGTTCGGGCCATGCACTGGACAAGGGTAGTTTGATCGAACCGATGCCTGCCAAGTCACCTGCGTCTTGCCCGATCGCTAGGTTGTCGGCGTGGTCGATCGCGGCAGCGATTTCGAAGTAGGGATCTTCGGCAGCCAACGCGATGACGCGGCGGCCCATTCGACCGGCGGCGCCGTGGACAGCAAGTTGAATGGGATTTGCAGGATTTGAATTGTTCATAGGTCAAAATGTAGGGCGATTCGTTCTGATTCGCTATCCCACAGGCGACCCGCGAAGCCCTACGGAACAATTAGCATGCCGCTACTTGGCACGATACCACTGCAGCGGTTTGGTATCGGTGCGATGAATCAATTGCTTGGCTTCCAAGTCAAGTTGCACGCTCTTCATCCACCATCCCGATTTGTCACCACCGGGCCAGAGATCTTGTGGTAGGTGAGGTTGGATGGCGTCGAGCATCTCGCGCTGGGTGAGCCCCGGCGTCTTTTTTGGCAGGACTTTCAACAATACTTTTCGCATCGCCTTGTACTTCACCGCATCGACGCGGGAGGTTTGTCCGGGATGATTGACGTTTTCGACGATGATCTTTTCAGGCTCGGGCATGGTCGCCAATGACGTTGTGTTCGCGTTGCCCTGCGACGTTGAAACACGGCAGCTACTGTGCGAGTCTACAGACCGAGGCGTTTGTTGATTTCGGCTTTGACCGCCGAGGCGCTGGCAGGCAGGTTGACCGCAGGGTTGGCGTACTGACTGGTGACTTCGGCAAGCTTCTGTTCATGGTAACCGACCTTAAAATCGGTGAACTTTAAACCGTGGGCCGTGCTGATCACGACGGTTTTGTCTGTCGACTTGATCACACCTTTTTTGATCAGTTTGGTCAGGACGGCCAAGGCAACACCAGTGTGGGGACAGGTGAACATTCCGGTCAGATCGGCATGAGCCGATGCGTCGGCCAATTCGTTTTCGGTCGCCTGTTCGACGATCCCATCGGTCTCCTTGATCGCCCTTTCCGCTTTGGCGTAGCTGACCGGATCACCAATTCGAATGGCGTTGGCCAGTGTGTCCTGAGCGACGACGCTGACTTTCTCTTTGAATCCCTGTTTGAATGATTCGTAAAACGGATTGGCTTTGGCAGCCTGAGCCGCCACCAATCGTGGCATGCGGTTGATCAACCCCAGATCGATCATCAGTTGAAACCCTTTGTGCAGCGCGCTGATGTTGCCAAGGTTCCCCACCGGAATAACGATCCAATCGGGGACTTCCCATTCGAACTGACGCACAATTTCGATACCGACTGTCTTTTGACCTTCGATCCGCAAGCTGTTCATCGAATTGGCCAAGTAGATTGAATTGTCTTGCGTGACCTCCTGAACGATTTTCATGCATCCATCAAAGTCGGTGTCCAGCGCCAGGACGTGGGCGCCATTGGCGACCGGTTGGATCAACTGCGCCGTGCTGACTTTGCCGGCGGGCAAGAAGATCACGGCTGGAATTCCAGCGTAGGCAGCGTAGGCGGCCAGCGCGGCGCTGGTGTCGCCGGTGCTGGCACAGGCGACCGCTTTGACGGGGCTGCCTTGTGCCATCATCTGTTTGACAACGCTGACCAGAACGGTCATCCCCAGGTCTTTGAAACTGCCGGTGTGACTATTGCCGCACAATTTGATCCACAAATCGGGGAGACCCAACTGTTTGCCCAATCGCTCGGCCCAAAACAGGTTCGTGTTGCCTTCGAACATGCTGACGACGTTTTCGTTCGCCAGCGACGGGATCACCCATTCACGCATTCCCCACACGCCGCTGCCGTAGGGCCAAGTGGTCGTGCTGGCACGCGAATCAAAAAGCTGTTGCCATTGGTAGGCGTTGCGTTTTTTCAGCGGTTCTCGCT
>JABDKS010000747.1 GCA_013002105.1 Pirellulaceae bacterium
CGGCCACCCTGTTCGACTCCAACTTCGACGCCATCAGTTTCGGCGGCGGCGGTCTGCACGAACTCGCGTTTGGCCTGCGATTCTATCGCTAGAGAATTGTCATCATGGATGGGGGCTATTCGTAGACCTGCGCCAGGACAGGTCCTGGCAAGACTGTGCCAGGACTGGTCCTGGCCTACACGACTACCCGACAGCGCTCCAACACGTAGCCCGCTAGATAAAATTCGGCGTCGGCGGACGGTAGTCGGTCAAATTGATCGACTGGAACCACTTGATGGTTTTCTCCAGCCCTTGCTCGAGCGGAATCTTGGGTTCCCAATCCAATTTTTCTCGCGCCAGCGTGATGTCTGGCTGGCGACGTGTGGGATCGTCCGACGGCAGTGGCCGCTGAACCAACTTGCTTTTGGATCCCGAAATTCGGATCACTTCCTCGGCCAGCTCTTTGATCGTAAACTCGCCCGGATTACCGATGTTCACCGGTCCAATGAATCCGTCGTCGTTGTTCATCATGCGAATGATCACATCGACCAAGTCGTCCCGATAACAAAACGATCGAGTTTGGGAACCGTCGCCAAAAATCGTAATGTCTTCACCAGCAATCGCTTGACGAATGAAGTTCGATACGACACGGCCATCGTAGGGATGCATACGCGGCCCGTAGGTATTAAAAATCCGTACGATGCGAACATCGACGCGGTTGCTGCGGTGGTAATCCATAAACAGCGTTTCAGCGACCCGTTTGCCTTCGTCGTAACAAGCACGAATACCGATCGGATTGACACACCCGCGATACGATTCGACTTGGGGGTGAATCTCCGGATCACCATAGACTTCGCTGGTACTGGCCTGCAGGATTCTGGCCCCACAACGCTTGGCCAGTCCCAACATGTTGATACAACCCATTACGCTCGTCTTAATCGTTTTGATAGGGTTGTATTGGTAGTGTCCCGGGGCGGCTGGACAGGCCATGTTGTAAATCTGGTCAACTTCCAGATGGATCGGCAACGTGATGTCATGCCGAATCAACTCGAAGTTCGGCTCGCCAAGTAGATGAGCAACATTGGTTTTTTGGCTGGTAAAGAAGTTATCCAAGCAGATCACATCGTGACCTTGCCCGACCAGTATTTCGCAGAGATGAGACCCGAGAAATCCGGCGCCGCCGGTGACCAGTATTCGTTGAATCATGATTTGTCAGCCTGTCGATTGCCCACCCGCGGCACATAGCAGAGTTGCAGCACGGGTTCAGGGAAGGATCAGCCGACCAGCATGGTGGATGTCGGCTCGTGTTTTCAAGGCAAAGACTAATCAATCGGCATCGCCAGACAATGGCACATAGGTTCACGCCTCTACGCCAACGGCGTTGTTCGCGTCATCCGCTATGCCAGAAGGCGGCGTATGTCATCAATACGAAACGGTTTCGCCATAAAAGAATCGGGCGAAACGATCGGTTCACCAACGGGTTCGTGTAGGTCAACGCTGTAGCCGCTGCAGACGACGACGCGCAGGTCGGGGTACCGATCACGGATGCATCTGAGTGTCTCGCGGCCCGACATGACCGGCATCGTCAAATCCAACAGTACCAAATCAAACGCGGTGTCCGATTCCAACGTGTCCAACGCTTCCTGGCCATCGCCCACGCAAACCGATTGATGCCCCAGCGCTGACAGCAACGCGGCGCCCGCATCGCGGACCATCGGCTCGTCGTCGACGACCAGCACCCGTTTGCTGATCTCTGGTGCGGACACTTGCGACAAGGGCTGCTGGGATTGGGTCGGCTCAATGGGCTCATTGCTGCGAGGTAGATAGACATGAAATTGGCTGCCGCGTCCCGGTTCGGATTCGCACGTTAACAGCCCATCGTGTTGCTGCACGATTCCAAATGCGAGTGATAATCCGAGCCCGGTTCCTTTTCCCACGGTCTTGGTCGTAAAGAAAGGTTCGAAGATCGAATCGATCACCTCCGGTGTCATACCAATTCCATCGTCCTGCACAGTCACACGCACGCATTCACCCAAGTCGTCATGAACCGTATTGCGTGTACTGACGGTAATTTGACCGACGGCTTCGCCGACGGCATCTCGAGCGTTGAAGCAGAGGTTCAAAATCACCTGCTCTATCTGCAACGGATCCATTTTGCTGGCCCACAACTCGGGATCCATCCGCACAGTGAAATTGGTGTTTGGATGGATCAAATGTTGCATAAGCGTGCCAACTTCTCCCACCACTTCATTCACGTCGCCAACTTTGGCGGAGAGTGTTCCACGGCTGGAAAAGCCCAACAATTGTTTGGTCAGGCCCGACGCCCGATCCACGGCATCTGACGCAATGTCAACGTGTCGCACAACGGCACCGGAGTCGCTTGAGTGAATTCCAGCCAACGTCAAGTTGGCAGAAATCGCCATCAACAAATTATTGAAATCGTGCGCCACGCCGCCAGCCAACCTTCCCACCGCACTGAGCCGCTGCGTTCTGCCGATTTCCTGCTCAAGCTTCTTCGTCTGCGTGACATCCTCCATCGTCCACACACGACCAGCGGATTGGCCTCGATCGTCCAGCACCGGACGACTTCGCAGCGAGATCGTACGATTGCCGTCTGACAAGGCAAACTCCCTGACCGCCGAATCACTTCGCCGGCTGAACGCTGCGTTCCAAAACTCGAGGAACTCGTCGGGCGATTCCAGTTTGTCTGCTATTCGACGACCCACCGACGCCGAATCAAGCAACTCAACAGATGACGGTTCCAAAAAATCATTTGCATTGCCGGTGGTCTGAACCAGAACACTCTGTTCATCAAAAAACAGCATTCCTTGGCAAAACGCATCACAGGACGCTTGCAGTCGCGATGCGAGATTCCTGATGTCCCGTGTCTTCTGACGCACTTTACGACGCAGCAACTGATTCCAAGCGGCCAATAACGCAATTAAGGCAATCACGGCCAATACCATCAGGCCCAATTGTCTCGCAAAAATTTGGATCGGCGTCGACAGAGATTCGATGTCGCCGAAGTCATTGACGATCAATTTGTATTTCGCCGGACCAACATGTCCATCGGGAAACGATTGCCGGACGCCGGTCAAACGCACGACCGTCCCC
>JABDKS010000634.1 GCA_013002105.1 Pirellulaceae bacterium
GGGAGGGCGAACAGAAGACGTTGATCGCCCTCCCCGTCACACTCGCTAAAGCTCGGTGCCGACCCTCCCACGAAAAAGTCTCTATTACATGGATGATTTAGCGCGTGGGAGGGTGAATTAAAGAAGCTATCAATCAGCCGACTTGTGGGTAAAGACGAGGTAGGAACCGGCCCTACGATTGGATGTGTTATTTATCGATAGACAGATCACTACACATCGATTGAGGGCGGACAGAATATTACAGCGTGCTTTGATTTGTTGTAGGCAGGATCTGTCCTGGCAGGACTTTGCCAGGACAGCTCCTGGCCTAGGATTAATCCACATCCATCATCAACGTGCTGTCGAGCTCGTCATTCCCAAGGGTTACCATCAACTTCGGTCGCGGTCCCTGCTGCCCAAATCAGGGCGAATCGTTACCATGCAGCGATGGAAACTTTTTGGTCGATTTTGCCACTCGCGCTGATCCTTTGCTTAGGCATTTTTGTCCAGGCGTCGGCCGGGTTTGCTGCAGGTCTGATAATCATCCCGTCACTATTGTGGTGCGGACTAACGATTCCCGAAGCGCAAGCGTCGATGTTGATCGCAACCATTCCGCAAAACATCGGCGGCGTCTGGTCACTACGTGATTCAATTTCGATCAAGCGTGTCGCACTGCCAGGTGCGACACGCGTTGCGTTCCTGCCGCTGGGATGTTTCGTGCTCGTTGGACTCCAAAGTTTTCCAATTGATCGAGTCAAGCAGGTGGTCGGTGCGGTTGTCTTGCTGGTAACGATTGCGATCATCGTGTTCAAACCCCACCCGCAACCGCGACTTCATCGCGTCTGGGCAATCTTGGCGTTTCCTGCTTCAGGATTTCTGCAGGGTCTCGTCGGCATGGGCGGGCCGGCGATGGTGTTTTGGGTGCAAGCCCACGATTGGAGCACGCGGGAGATACGAGGTTTCCTATTTGCCATGTATTTGATCAGCATTTTGCCGGCGATGGTCGTACTGTACGCATTCTTTGGCGATGCGATCGTCTCACCATCGATCGTCGCAGCGATGTTGATTCCACTGCTATTGTTGGTCACGATGTTTGGCCTAAAATTCGGCGATTGGTTGGGCAGACAACGACTTCGCAGGATCACTTTGTCGCTGTTGCTGTTGATCGGAATCGCCGGAATCGCGTCGCCTTACCTTCCTTTTTAAATTTCTCTCCTGAGTGAATCTCTGCTCCAAAGGCAACCGTGATGCTGTTAGCCAGTACCGTAGAAATTGCACAAGATGCGTCATTGTTTTCGGCCGACGCATTGATTGCGTTGCTGATGTTGACGTCGATGGAGATTATTCTTGGAATCGACAACATCGTTTTCATCGCCATCATCACGGGACGATTGCCCGAAGAAAAACGTAGCTTTGCGCGTCGATTTGGCTTAGCCCTCGCGATGATCATGCGTGTGCTGTTGTTGTTCATGATCGGCTGGATCATGAGTTGGCAGAGTGCACTTTTCGAACTGGCACACTACGCACCCACCGAAGCGATTGCCGAGAAAATAGGAGCGGACGCGGAAATTAATGAAGTCTCTATCCGCGACTTGATCCTGTTGTTCGGAGGCCTTTTCTTACTGTGGACCGCCGTCCGCGAAATTCACCACAAGATCGAAGGCGGCGAGGACGAAGCAGAAATTGGCAATCTGCCAGGCGACGAAGACGGCGCGCACGGAGGTATTACGCCCGCCGACCAAGCCAAGCACGGTTCGATCACGGTGGGCGGAGTCCTGTTTCGGATTGCGTTCATGGACATCATCTTTTCGCTCGACAGTGTGATCACCGCGGTTGGGATGGCCAATCAGATTGCGATCATGGTCGCTGCCGTGATGATCGCCGTGGGCGTCATGATCTTGTTCGCAAATCAAATCAGCGACTTTGTTCAGGAACATCCCACCATCAAGATGCTAGCCCTGTCTTTCCTAATTTTGATCGGAGTGGTCCTGGTCAGTGAAGCGACCGGCACGCCGATACAAAAAGGCTACGTTTATTTTGCCATGATGTTTTCGCTGAGCGTTGAATTCTTGAACCTGCGAATGCGGACCAAACGCTACCGCCCGAGTCGCGGCGAAGGTGAAACGGGAAGCTTTCGCAAAGCAAGTTTGCAGACAGATTCCTGACCACATCGCCACGACCCGCTTGAACGCTGTCGTCGGCCTGAGGAACCCTTACGCAAAGAACGACAGATCGCCTGGATACGTTTTCTGCCCAAACGCAATTTCTGCCCACACCGGCACATCGGTGTACTTCGCAATCTCGGCGGCGTTACGATCGGCCGAGTCATCACGGCGTTCTTGCGGACAGCAAAGAATGATCCCTGCAACCGTGACCCCCTGTCGTTCCGCGGCCGCGCAGGTCGCTAATGTTTGATGGATCACACCCAGCCGATTGGATGCAACCAGCACTAGCTGCGCGTTATCGAATTGCAAGAAAAGGTCAATGTTCAAGACGCCCTCGGCGAGCGGACTGAACAACCCGCCGGCACCTTCGATGATCAACCAATCGCAGTTTGACTCCCAGGCCACCGCGCCATTGCGCAGCAATTCTGCATTGACCGATCTGCCCTCGTCGGCGGCAGCTGCCGGTGGAGCCAGTGGTGCGAGAAACTTTTGCGGGCAAACTGCGTCCAAAGAAAGTGGTTTCCCAGCGGATTCCCATAGTTTCAATGCGTCATCGGCGATCATTTTGCCGCCGTCAAGCCGACAACCGCTGGCTACCGGCTTGTAGACGCCTACGTTGACGCCAGAATGGACCAACGCCTCGGTGATCAAAGCCGCCGCGTAGGTTTTGCCCACGTCCGTGTCAGTGCCCACAATAAAAAACGTTTTTGGTTGCGGCCGGTTCACGCCATTACCTGTTTCTTGTTTCCTGTTTCAAAAATTCCTGATGGAATCCGATCTGTGTCACGTAATGTTCGCTTAGCACTTGTCCAAATGCGAGACGCCGGCTCAAGAGACGCCGCGATTGCGGCGGCCACACACTGGACCGAGCAAGCGGCCGATCAGGGCGCTCAGATTATTTGTTTACAGGAGTTGTTCAATAGCCCCTACCCCTGTCAATGCGAAGATCATCGACATTTTGACTACGCCGAACCCATTCCGGGTCCGACCACAGAGGCGTTGGCCCAAGTTGCAAAGAATCACGAGGTCGTGATTGTGGTGCCACTGTTCGAGCAACGAGCCCCGGGCGTGTATCACAATACCGTGGCAGTGATCGACGCGGACGGATCGATTGCCGGTACCTACCGAAAAATGCACATCCCAGACGATCCGCTCTTTTACGAGAAATTCTATTTTGCACCCGGCGACCTTGGCTTCACACCCATCGACACGCGATACGCCAGGTTGGGTGTGGGGATCTGTTGGGATCAATGGTTCCCCGAAGCGGCACGATTGTTTGCATTGGCGGGTGCCGAACTGTTGTTGTATCCAACCGCTATCGGTTGGATCGACGCAGAAAAGGAGGAATTCGGAGCCGGGCAACTGGACGCTTGGCGGACCAGCATGCGTGCCCACGCCATCGCCAACGGACTTTGGTTGGCCGCGCCCAATCGTGTCGGGGTCGAGGGCAAACTGGAATTCTGGGGCGGATCCTTTATTGTGTCACCGCGGGGCGAAGTCGTCGCAGAAGCAGATCACGAGAGCGAGTGCCTGGTCATCGCTGATGTTGCCATCGGTGAGATCGATTTGGTGCGAACGCATTGGCCGTTCCTACGCGATCGGCGCATCGATGCATACGACGGACTGTTGCAACGATGGATCGATTGATCGATTGATCGTCGTCAAGAGCGATCGCAAAGGTTACCGATGGCTTACTGGCTATCGTCCGCGTCTGATGCCGAATCCAAACCGTACTCTTTGATTTTCTTGTGCAACGTGTTGCGGTTGATTCCTAATCGACTGGCAGCTTTGGTTTGCACTCCACGGCACGTTGCCAAGACTTGTGCGATCAATTCGCGTTCGACCCGGTCCACGATCAAACTGTGGACTTCACCGCTGTCACTACCCGCTTCGCTTAATCCCTGCATCACGACATCACGTGTCAATGAATGAACATCGACACTTTGCATGTTGACTCCGATAGGTGCTTGTTCATTGGTGACACAATCGGGCAACAGATCAACGGTCAGTTCATCCGTCTCTGACATCACGACGGCACGTTCGATATAGTTTTGTAACTCGCGTACGTTGCCCGGCCAGTGATACTGTGTTAGCGCATCGATCGTCCCCGTCCCCATGTGGAC
>JABDKS010000657.1 GCA_013002105.1 Pirellulaceae bacterium
CCTCCGGCGGAGTCAATCGCACCATCTCGATTGGTCCGCCAGGGCAACCGATGGTGTTGCTGGACGGTCGAGCATTCGGGCACGAAATCAATGGTCAGATGGTCCGTCAGAGCGGTGAATCTAACCAGGGTGTGCTGCTTTGGATCGACGCGGTGCCCTAACGTTGACAGGCAAATGCTGGAATAATCGGGACTGCCTGGCGAAATCTGTTTCGGTTGCACTTTCGTCTTGTCCACTGCGTCCCAATTGATCCATGTTATCGATACTGTACGAAGACAACCATTTGCTGGTCATCGACAAGCCCGCGGGGATCGCGACGATGGGCGCAGAGTCCGGCCCAACGGTCCACTCGTTGGCTGCGGATTACCTGAAACGCAAATACAACAAACCCGGTAAAGCATTTGTAGGAATCGTCAGTCGGTTGGACACCATGACCAGCGGTGTCCTGGTGCTGGCACGGACCAGCAAAGCCGCGTCGAGATTGACACCGCAATTCGGCGGGCCGGTTGCGGGCAAAAAATCACCGCCCGAACGAGCCGAAAAACTGTACATCGCAGCGGTCCAAGGTCGCTTGGCCGAGGATCACGCAACCTGGGTTGATCAGGTTTACAAGGACGACACGGCCAGACGAATGCGTGTCGGTTCGCCAAAAAACAGCCGGAGCCCAGGCGTCGATTCACAACGCGCGGAACTGTCCTATCGGACAATGGGGCGGACGGATGCCGCGACGATCGTTGCCGTTCGATTGGCGACTGGACGCAAGCATCAGATCCGCGTGCAATTCGCTGACCGCGGCCATGCGGTCTGGGGCGACCGAAAGTATCGGTCAACCGAGCCATTCGCCGACGGCATCGCATTGCACAGCTGTTTGTTGCGGATTACCCATCCAACCTTGCAAACACGACTCACGTTTTCCACGCCCGTTCCGCCGACATGGAAAATGTTTCGCGACGCGCTGCCGCCGCCGGAGCAGTTGTGCCAGAGCATGCTTGAATCATTCGATCTGCGATCCGACGACGCGTTATGATCGGATCGCCGAAGCGATGAATATCCGAAGCCAGGTTTTGAATCTGGCGTGCCACTATCGACTCGATCTTTTTCGCCGTGACCAAGTCCCCATCGAATCCGAAGACGCTGAAACCGTTCGTTCCTGAGCGGATCGTCTCGGGTGGACAGACCGGCATGGATCGAGCGGGTTTGGAAGCGGCGATCGCGTTGGGGATTGAACATGGCGGATGGTGCCCGGCGGGGCGGTTGAGCGAAGACGGAACGGTGCCGAGTCGCTATGCGTTGCAAGAGACTCAATCGGCTGAGTATCCACCGCGCACCGAGCAGAACGTGATCGATTCGGATGCGACGTTGATTGTTTACGAAGGTCGACTCAAGGGTGGTACGTTGCTGACACGTCGGATTTGTAAACGGCTGGACAAACCACATCTGGTCGTTCGTATCGGATCCGAACAGGTTGTCCAAGTCCGGCAATGGATTGCGAATGTGCGGCCGCGGACATTGAATGTCGCCGGTCCGCGCGAAAGCAGCTGCGTTGGGATCGAAACACGCGGCACCGAATTCTTGCTGACCGTATTTGCCGACCAATCCGCCGGTGATAGCCGCAAGGATTGAGTCAGGCGAAATCCAAAACCGTTGTGAAAACATCGGTTTTTTCTTGAGTGCATCAGGTCGTTACCCAAACGGCACAACCTGACCGGTCGTTGGTAATCGTGCGACTTTTCCGTACCGGGAGAGTAAGCCAGAGCGGCAAAGTCGCCGATACGTTCCTATGTTCCCACGACGAGTCGCACCACGACGCTCATCAGTGAAACGTGTGGACCCCCGCCTCCCCCTGACCGTTTTCACACATACAGAGGCCACCTGTTCGTTCATCGCGATCGACTGATCGATCGCCCATCGTCGCAAGGTTTCAGGACGTCACTCCAACGTCATCCCCTCTGAAACCAACAGGATGTTCGACACCGACGGCCGCCAGGAAAATACACCCAATGACGCATTCGTTTCTCAAACGCCTACGTAGAATGGCACTCGCTGCTTTGATCGCCGCTAGCTTCACCGGCCTGACGAGCAGTCCGATCGATCCGAGTTTTCAGAACGTCTTTGCCGCTGAAATTCAGTCGGATCCCGTTGCACTGGAACCTGCCGAACTGTGTGGCTGGGTTGAAGAAAGCACGTGCAACTACGTTCCGCCAGCACCCATCGCCACGACGCCTATATCGGCCCAAAGAGTGACGGCGAGCCCAGTTGCAATCGATGTTCCATCGGAGATTGTCGATCACGGTGACGCACTGGGAACACACGATTCGATCGCCTTGAGGACACGCACCTCCACCTCCTTTGAGTCTTCGATTGCGGCTATCGCGGCGACCGCATGT
>JABDKS010000663.1 GCA_013002105.1 Pirellulaceae bacterium
CACTTTGTATCAATCGGCGTTTGGAATCAATCGGCACTTCGAACGTATCGACACTTGGAATCAGAAAACGGCCAGGTTGTTCGCCGCGATGGGATTGCGATGCGAAATCGCCGCGGCGGTGAGCGTGATTTGCACTCTCGATCATGGCGGTCGCAGTAACAGCGACCGATGGGTCTGTCCAAAGTTCGTGCCGACCGGAATCGATCGATCACGATCGATTTCCACTCGCTGGATGTTCTACAGCAAGCCTTCTTTTTCCAACATTTGGCGATATTGATCTCGTTCGCGACGCGTTGCTTCCAGATCAAACACTAAGTACTTCATGTCCAAACGCAGTTGTGACAACGCTTCTTGAACCAAATTCAAAATGCGTCGACGCCGTGTGCTGCATTCGACCACGCGAGTCAACGCCGGAGCGACCGAATCGCGATAGCGTGCGGGGAGAGCACCGATAGCATCTGCCATTTCTTGCAGTTCAGCGGGCGTTTCGTTGTTCGTTTTGCCAGGGGTGCCAAATGTCGTCTTAGGCATGCGGGATTCCTAGGGGGATGACCGTTGACTCCGCAGGTGTCCTTGGAATGGCAAGCATGGTGCCGGCGTCGGACTGGGCGAAGGTGGAGGTCGAACAGGGAAGTGTGGTAACCGAAGGTGGTTGTGTGCCATCCAATGCATCCGGAGTGCCACATTCGTTGCAGACACTGTCACGCGGCAACGTAAACCCTTGGTAAAAGGCAACTTAGGACGAACGTGCCATAACGATCACCGAAACGGCGTGATGACCAAAGTCAACGCGGTTTCGGCTTGGCTTGGCCGCCTAAATCATGGTATCCAAAGACTTTACGCTAGCGGTGACGGCTGGCGACGCCGTGTGGTGTTTTGTCAACAACCACGTCGCGTTTACCGCACACCTCGCTTCACGAACCGTTTCAACCTAACTGGGTGGATCGCAATGACCCGGCAAAACACGTTTGCCAATCGTCGTCACAGCGAACCACCGACGCACAGGTCTGACGTCGTGCGAGCGATTGTTCCGATTTCCGGCCTCTAGGTCAACGATCAATGTCCCGATGTGATTCAACTGACGTGAAATGCAAGTCGGATGTTCCGACTCGGCAAACGTTGCGCTTTGTGGCTCGTATCCTTGCCTGCACGCTGGCCGGGACGATCGTTTTTGCCGAAAAAGTCCAAGGGCAACTTTACGATGCGTTGGATGCTTATCCGCCTCGTTGGTCGCTGGACACCTCGGATTGCGAAGCTCGTGTGATTGAGCACAAGCATTTGGCCGATGGTGGTGTCGATGGACGAGCTTGCGAGTCGATCACGTTTGTTGCCACGAACGGGACGAAGGCGATTTTGGTTTACCCGATCGAACCGGTTCGAGCGATCGACGATTTAACTGCCAACGTGTCGGTCATGGGCGCGAGAGCCGGTGCGCGGATTGGCTTGCGCATTCGTTATCCCTACGCCCGCGACGAAGAAACACGTCGTCCAATTTCGGCAGTGATCTACGGCGCGGGCTACACGTTACCAGGCGTGTTTCGAACCATCGGCGTTGGCGCTATCGAAAAACCATTACGCTTGAAAACCATTGCCGTCCGGCAGGAACGCGGATCCAGGGTGGATTTGAGCGATCCGTACGTCGACGCCATCGTGATCAACGCCTATGCCGGCTCAGGTAAGACTTCACTGCGGATCGACGAATTGCATGTCGACGGAATCGTCTCGGTGGGCGATTCGGGACACGTGCCGCGATCACGAGCGGATGCGGATTTTGCCAAGGAACGGTCTAATCGAATTTCACCTGATCGGGACGAACGCGGACTCGGAATATCTGCGACCGCGTTTCCACCGGGCAAGGTGACAAAGATCTTGCAACACAACGGAGAACCGCTGGCCTGGGTGCGTTCTCTGGGATTCGATGCGGTGCTGCTGGCGACTACGCCGGACGCAAAGATTTTGCGCGAAGCCATCCAATCTCGGATGCTGATTTATGCGCCGCCGCCAACTGCCCCCAACCCCGAAATACAGTCACTGCTGGAACCCATTGCGGGTTGGTACATCGGTTCAGCGGTCGCATTGGATCGCACGCGTGTCGATCAAACAGCGATCACCTCCGAGCGGTTACGCAACTTTCCTGTGAGATGGCAACGCCCGATCCTTGCTGCGCCCGCCGAGACTTGGCGACGGTACAGTCCCCTGGTCGATGCTCTCATTGATGACCTGCCGTTGCGCAATCGCGACATGACCGCTGGCGAGGAAGTCACCGAGATGCTTACCACCCACGCCATCATCGGCAACCAGTTGCAAACGGCAATTGGAATCGCAACGTTGCCCCCAGAACCGGCATTACAACAGACCGAGGCAATCGCCAACTCGATCGGCGCCCCGCCACCGGGTGCGTTTCGCTGGCATGCGATGTGGCTGCAAGCGATGCGCGGATTAGAGTCGACCCCGTCAGCGATTCTCTTTCGCTCGTCGCGTTCGCTGGCGTCGGGTAGGGAATTGGATAGTCAGCGAGCAATGGCTCTCAGTTACGTCAATCGCACAATCGCGATGATCGCCCCCTGGATTGCCGGTGCCAGTTCAGCTCCACCACCGATCGTTGTCGGAGCTCCGTATCGCTGCGGTCGATTTCAGATTGGCGAAACCGATGTTGTCATCGCAACATCGATTGCCAAACGGGGTGACGAAGTTCTCAGCGGCGACGGTACCACGCTTGATCTCTTGCTGTCACCCGAAGACGCCTCGAAAAACGCGTGGCGTTTGACCCACTTTTCCGCTGAACGCATCGCACCGGAGACAACACAAACGGGTGCACGAATCCAAATCGTGTCACCCGATGTTGCCGAAATCATCGTGCTCAGTAGTGATCCGAGTGTCGGTGGCAAGCTCGGTACCTCCGCCGCTCAATTCGCTCAGCAAGCGGGAATGGACCGCTGGCAACTCACCAGTGATCTGGTCCGCCGCACCCGGCAAGACTGGAATGCGGCGGTGTCGTCGGGCGCTGCGACCGTCAACATGCCGACCGATTTGATCTCCGCCGCGACGCGCACCTTGAGCGACGCCGAACCGCTTTACCGGGCCGGCGACATCGGGGCAAGTTTGCGAATGGCTCGCCGCGCCGATGCGTGGGCGTTGCGTTGCCAGTGGCTCTTGGCCGAAGCGTTGATGCCCGACTGGCCTAATCCGACCAGTTCGCCCCCGTTGGTTTGTAGTGCCGGGCCGATCCAGATCGCTTGGCAACCGTTGATGCACGATCAGGGTTGGGGCCGCAATCGTCTAACGACCGGGTCATTGGATGACAAAGACGTGCTCGCGGAAAACCGCTGGACGTTCGGTCGACGTACGCACGCGAGCGCCGAAAGCGAAGTTGCGATGGTCACACGAGGCGTTTTCAGCGGAACCGGTGCACTGCGAACGACGGTCACACCGCGAAGCGATGACCCGTTGCCCGGCGGTTACGAAGGAACGGTCATCCAGATCGGCAGCCCCTCCGTTTTGATTCCGGCCGGGAAAGCCTATCGCATCGACGCGATGGTCCAAACGTTGGGATTCGGCGATCCGCACCAAGGATTACTGGTTTATGACAGTGTCGGCGGACAAGAACTGGGTGTCCTGATTCGAGGCAGATCGACCTGGACCCCCGTCCGTCTCTATCGCCAAGCAACCCAGGAAGAGGAGGTCAAAGTGATGTTTGAGGTGATCGGGGCAGGCGAGGCAACCATTGATGAAGTTCGGCTGCAAGTCTGGGAGCCCAAGCCGCAGCCGATGATTCCATTGCGTCCAATCGACGAAAGACTCGAATTCTCGGCCGCGGGTGAGTCGACACAACGGTAGGTTCAGCCGATAATCTGGGTCGCAAAATTGTAGGAGCGTACTTGCCACCCAGAGAGCGTGAGATGCAACAGGTCAAAATCTTTAAGAACGTCGACACCGAACTCGCCGAACTGGAACATCAAATCAATCGCTGGATGCGCAAGAGCGGCGCCCGGGTGTTATCGATCACGGGCAACCTGTCCAGCCAAAGCTCCAGCGGACAAGCACCGATGAGCAGTTTCTCGGCCAGCGACATCATGGTGATCGTCCTGTACGAGATCGATCCGCCAAAAAAATAGCCGAGGCAGGTCGCCCCAAACCCGTCCGTTTTCTGCAAAAAACGACTTCCGCGAACCTTGATCGCGGGGAAAGGGTCGTTTTTACGAAGCAAATTTATCTTGTCGGCCACTTGGCTTGTAACGATAATGCTTCACGTCGGGTCGCAATGACGCGTTGCGACGGACCCTTTCCGTACGTTTTCTGGGCTCGTTCTGGTTGGCACCTGAGTTCCGAGGCGTCTCATTGGTTTTTGAAAGGAGGTGATCAAGTGGATTATTGCTGTACTTGCCAACGGGGTGGTAACCCGTAGCTGAAAGTCGGCGGGCTGGAGCTTCGGCAACAGCCACCCCACTCGCGATCATCTTTTACGATAACGCGAGAATATAGCCCATCTGGCGAGATTCACCTTGGTCTCGTCAGATGGGTTTTTTCGTGGGCCAACTTCTTCACCTGCCAGGACTTCACAGACCGGAACCACGGAGTACGATCGCGACAACAACGGCATCGTCTTGCCGCCCCCGCTGACCCACTTTCTGTCGCTCGCGAGCGTCGATCCAATCGATCCACGAGCCAGTCGCGAGATTCGATCTGGTGGGTGTGCATACATTGTGTGAACTTGTAACCAAGCATCAATCGATTGAACGACTCCCACGATCAAAATGAACGGCCCGAGACGAATCCCGCAGCGAGCCCCCTGACGGACAACGCAGACG
>JABDKS010000670.1 GCA_013002105.1 Pirellulaceae bacterium
CCTCAAGGGTGCATCGGCCAGCGTTGGGCTTTCCGATCTAGCAGACCAATTGCACATGCTGGAGGACAGGATCGCCGACAAAGAAGCGATTGGCGATGGCTCCTTCATCGACGCACTGCTGATGATCGTTGATTCAATTCGCCGAGATATCACCGGCGACGAACATTCCGCCGATGTCGTCGAAGTGTCACCCGATCCTACTCCATTGCATGTTGCCGTCAGCCAGCCGACTGCGACCTTTTCATCGCCATCATTCTCATCTGACGAAGTTGGCAACGACGATACGGTTCTTGTGAAGACGTCGCAACTCAACCGATTGATGGACACGCTCTCCGAATTGGTGATGCTGCGCAATCGGCGAGAAACCGAGGTCAGCGCGTTGCAAGAGGTCTATCATGAACTGATCGGCAGTGTGTCAAAAATGCGCTTGATTTGCCAAGACGGCAAAGAAAAATCCAAAACGAGCTCCTTGCAGTTATCGGAGGTCGCAAACGATGTTTTCGAAGTAGCTCAGAGCGTGAAGAAGGGTCTGCGTCCGGTCGCCCGAGGAAATGAAGCCCTTTCTCAGTCGATTAGCCAGCTTCGCCATGAGCTGGTCGAACTTCGCAGAACTCCAATTTCCGGATTGTTCCGGAGATTGCAGCGGGTGGTGCGAGACGCGGCCAAGGCCGAATCCAAGCAAGTTCGCTTGCAGCTGGTCGGCGAGAACAGCGGCATCGAGCGTTCGTTGCAACAACGTCTGTATGAGCCACTACTGCATATTGCACGCAACGCCGTTTGTCATGGAATCGAATCCGCATGTGAGCGAGAGCGACTCGGGAAAGCAGCTGTTGGCACCGTCACGGTGGAAGCGAAAGCAGGTCCTGACCTGTTCGTAATCGAAATCCGTGACGACGGACGTGGACTCGATTACGACGCCATCCAACGTCGAGGAATCGCAACCGGATTGCTGCAGGACGGCCAATCGATTAGTCAGTCGGAATTGTCGCAGTTGATCTTTCAGGCTGGTTTTTCGACTCGTCAGTCCACCAGCCAAGTCGCTGGCCGAGGCGTGGGAATGGACGTCGTCGCATCGACATTAACACGCATGCGAGGTTGGTTGGACGTTGATTCCGAACCGGGCAAGGGAACACGAATCCGACTCAGCTTCCCAATCCCGTCAGTGATCCAACATGCGATGGTGTTTCGTTCGGCCGGGCGACTTTTTGCCCTACCGATGAACTCAGTTCGATGCGTGAATCCAGATGACAAAAGCCCGACCACACTTCGGTTCTCCGAGCTCATCGGTGAGGCGACGGACCCTTGCGTTGACGATCAACAACAAGATGAACAACGCATCGTGCTGACTCGATCCGCGTCGCAATCTGATCGAGACGCGGCTTGTGTGACTCTCCTGGTCGACGAAGTTTTGGGTGCAGAGGAGGTCGTTGTTCGTCCGCTTCCAGCACTAGTTAAGAGCCATCCGTATTGTAGCGGTGCAACTCTATCGGGCAGCGGTGAGCTGGTTTTGTTACTGGACGCCAGGCGCGTGGTTGATTCACAGGCATTGCAACTTGATCACGCGGCTCCCCAGACTTCCGCACCATCCGAACAGACGTCCAGGCAATCGCTTCCTCGAGTCCTCGTTGCGGACGACTCCGTGACCGCGCGCAAACGAGTTGTGCGATCCCTGCAACGATATCCAGTCGAAATTATCGAAGCATCGGACGGGCGACAGGCGCTTGAGATCTTTCGACACGAAAACATTGCCGCCATCTTTAGCGACATGGAAATGCCGCATGTCACCGGCATGGACCTGCTTTCTGCAATCAAAGCGGACGACCGCGACGATTGTCCGCCCGTTGTCATCATCAGTAGCCGTAGTGAGATCGAATTTACATCGCGCGCCAAGGAGCTGGGCGCTACCGATTATCTCATAAAACCTCCCACTGACGACGCACTCGATTCGGCACTGACCAAAATTCCGAATCTTAGCCATCTTCTCGAATCTCACCCTTCCGATCTTCCAACATGCGGAGCAATCCATTGACTGATAAGACCCTGCTCGTGATCGACGACAGTGCAACCATCCGCAAGTTGGTCGATTCCCAAATGACTCCCGCCGGCTATCGTGTCGTGCTCGCTCCTAATGCGGAAGAAGGATTGCAAATCGCGGCCGAAATTCTGCCGGACTTGATTTTGCTGGACCATCAGCTTCCCGGTACGACGGGATACGAAGTCTGCTGCAAGTTGGTCGACTCACCGGAGCTGCAATCGATTCCAGTTGTTGTCAGTTCGACATTACGCAAAAAGGCTTATGCGGAGTACGTCGACCTGGACAACGTCGTCGACATGCTGCCCAAACCATACACAGAGCAATTGTTGCTAACGACGGTTGCCAACGCCATGGAGACTGCAGCGATGGTCGTGTCTTCGCAGTCCCAAGGATCTGCGGTCCCGGAAGTGATTCACCAACTGGACGAATCGGCACTTGCCGGTTCGTTCACCTGCTTTGGTCTTCGCGAATTACTGGACTTTCTTAACAACGGTCGCAAGACCGGAGTGTTGGAGATCGAAGCTGACCGCGCCAGAATTCGTTTCCATCTGGACAAGGGCCGAATTCAGGGGGTTTACGGTTCGGGAATGGACCCCGATGACATTGATCAAATGGTAGCTCGTTTGCCTGACTCCCTCAGCAGTCTCGCACCCGTTCTCAGGTTAACGATGGGTGGACGCAGTTGCGCGGAGGTCGATGGGTTTGTTCAACTGCTTGATCAGAAAGTGCTCGATCCGCGTCTGATGACCAAATTGCTTCGCTTTCAAGCCTCCATGCTGGTTCAACACGCATTCAAGCAACAACTAAACGCATTTCATTTCGAGGCTGGTTACTCCCCAAACACTCTTCACAAAAACCTCCCGCTCGACATCAGTTTGCTCGCACTGTTGGTCGAAGCCTCGATGCACTCGGACGATTCCAGCGAAGTTGCAGACCAAAATCGCTGTTATGTCAGGCGGGCCATTCGCGGTCAAAATTTGGATCGCGCAGGCTTGCCGGCTCGACACATGAAGATTCTGAACTTGTTGACCAATCCCAAGTGCCCGGCTGACATTCAGCGAGAGCTCGGATGGAGCGAGACCGAGGTCCGCCAAGTGCTTAACGGGTTTGTGATGGCTGAGTTGATCGAGTATCGATCCCAAACCGTCCCGGGAAATTTCGTCGTCTTCGAGCCCAACGCAGTGGCGGCACAGAACTTGCGCGGCCAGTTCGAGGAATCCGACAACCGGTATACGGGAAAAGTGGTCCGCGACAAGCTCGCACTCCAACT
>JABDKS010000728.1 GCA_013002105.1 Pirellulaceae bacterium
CACTTTCCGTGGCCGCGGGCGGTCGATGGAATGTACGACGATGTGGACATTGCACCGCCACGACTGAGCGATGTCGCGATTTTTGATGCCCTGCCCGCGTTTTTGAAGACGACCATTAATCGTGAGCGCTTTTTTTGGCGGTGGAATACCGATCAGAAATACCAGACCAACGTTCGAGCCTATTATCGAATGGTCAGCGGAATCGATAACGCAATCGGCCGGTTTACCAAAGCGCTGCAAGAGGCTGGTTTGGCAGACAACACGATTATCGTTTACACCGCCGACAACGGTTACCACATGGGCAACCGCGGCCTGGCCGGCAAATGGTCACACTTCGAAGAGTCCATCCGCGTGCCGATGATCATCGCAGATCCGCGCGTGGACCCATTGGCGCAAGGAAAAGTCAGCGACGCTGCGGCATTGAACTTGGATTTGCCTGCCACGTTTTTGGACTGGGCCGGAGCGGAAATTCCGACGCGATATCAAGGCCGCAGTCTGAAACCGATTATCAATGGCGATCGCCCGGCCGACTGGAGAACGGAAACCTTCCACGAACACTTTGCAGTACGTCACCGAATTCCGGCCTTCGAAGGAATCCGAAATCAACGATTCAAGTACGTCCGCTACATCGATCACGACAATCACGAATTTTTACACGATTTGAAAAATGATCCCGACGAATTAGTGAACTTGGCCAGTGATCCCGCACATGCCGATACGCTCACTGCGATGCGTCAGCGCACGACAGAGCGAGTGGACGAATTGGGCGGACCGCTCGAGCCGTTGCAGGGGAATTTCAGTCTTTCGACGGTTCCGCACCCGGAATCATCCGCGGCGGTCACGGTACGCCCAGGACCAGATGGATTCGTCAAGTTGTTCAATGGTAAGAATTTGAGCGGTTGGTCGGGCGATTCAAAATATTGGTCGGTCAAGGACGCGGCGTTGACTGGTGTCACCGACGGGTCGTTAAAGGCGAATCGATTCATCACGTGGAAGGGTTCGACGATCCGCAATTTTGATTTGCGCGTGAAAGTAAAGGTCAGTGAAGGCGGAAACAGTGGAATTCAGTATCGCGGAACATCGCGACCCGATCTTGGGTTGGACATCGTGACCGGATACCAGTGCGATGTGGTAGCCAACACTCCCAAGTACAACGGGATGTTGTACGAGGAAAAGGGGCGACGGATTTTGTCTCATACAGGTGAAAAGGTGATCGTCGACACGGATGGACAGCCCTGGGTGGTTGGAACGATGCCGGTGAAGGAGTTTGCGGCTGACCAGTGGCATGATTATCGAGTATTGGTTCAAGGCAACCATCACCGACACTGGATTGACGATCATCCCACTGCGGACCTGATCGATTTTGATCAGGAAGGTCGAGCGCTCGAGGGAGTCTTGGCGGTGCAGGTTCATGTGGGGCCGGCGATGACCATCCAATACAAGGATTTCAAAATCAAGCACCTGCCCGATAGTTTGCCGTTGAAGCGAGCGGAGGATCATCCGATCCCCGCCGACGCGTACTCGGTGCGTCCTCAGGGACGACTGCCCAAGGACTGGAAACCGACGATCTACGGCAACAAGTAGCCAACACCAAGCCGACGGATCAGCGGTTTGGATCGCAGTTTCTATCATCTCATCGGGACTCGATGACGGATTTGGTCCGGCCCCAATGCCCCTCTGCCGGCGCAATCGGCACGATCGCTACCACCGACGCGACGGCCCACTCGAATCCGTCACTCGAGCCATCTTTGCTTGAAAACAAAACCTATGTTTTCAATAGCCCCCCGTCCGACTGCAGGCACGCTGTGTCATGCAAATTGTCACACGCTCGACGGGCGAATTCCATCCAATCATCATCCCAACCTGACATCGATCGATGCGAACCCTTACTTCTTGGATTTCAGTCTGTTTGGTCAGCTTGTTCGCGCAAGTGCTGACTTTTGTCTTCTCAGGCGTCGGCATCGGCTACGGCTTCATGGTGCTGCAGATGTACAAACTGAAGCGGTTCGAGATGGCGCGGGACGCGTTCGGCGCCGAGGGTCCGGGTAGCGATTTCGTCACGGGACTGAGCAATTCCGATTGGGTCGGAGTGCGAGATGCAATCGTGGCTCACGACCTGCAAAGCTTCTTTACCGAAATGCCCATTTTGGGGTGGCACTTTATGTTCGGATTCTTCACCGGCGGAATTCTGGCAGTTGCCGTCATCAACATCGCCACAATTTACCATCTGCGACGTTTGGCCCAGGGCGGTCAAGCGCTTGCTGAAAAACTCGGCGCCTTTGCCTTCGACGGCGTAACTGCACTCGGAAATCTGAAACACCTGCCCGAAATACTTGGTGAGTTAGCAGCGGAGTTTAAAATTTCCCCTCCGGCGCTGTACCTATTGAATAACGAAGAAGGCATGAATGCTTTCGTTGTCGGCCGCAAGCGAGACCAGAGTGTCCTGGTGGTAACCCAAGGGTTACGATCGATGAGCAAGACGCAATTGCGGGGCATCGTCGCGCATGAGCTAGCGCACATTGTCAACGGCGATATGGTCCACAACATGCGACTGCTGGCTGTCGAATTGGGGATCAACGGCGTGCGTTACACCGCGGAGTGGATGTTGCGGCGAGGATGGAGCCTGCTTTTTGGTGGCGCGTCGAACCATCGTGTCGCTTTATTCGCGATCAATTGGGGCGTCTTCCTGCTCGTTACCGGGGTGACCTTGTGGCCGATGGGATTGATCTCCTCGCTGGTCGGTTCCGCCGTCATGGCGATGACGAACCGTCGTCGCGAATTGCGAGCGGACCGATTGGCTGCGCGGACTCTGGGATCTTGGGAACCGATCGGCGAAGCATTGAAACGAATCATGGGCCACGACGTTCATGGCCGCATTGCCGGTCCGGATGGCCGCAAGCTCGGGCATCTAATGTTTGCTCAAGCAAATGGACGTTCCGGCGGCATGCTGGCGACTCACCCCAAGATCGAACGTCGGATTCGTCGGGCGGATCGAAAATGGGATGGCGTCGCATTGTTCGAAGGCGATGACGATGCACCGGTCGTTGCCACCGAAACAGATGTCGATGATGGTTCGACGGCAGCAGTCTTAGATGGAATCGACGCCAAGACTGTCGAACTATTCCGCGATCCATCAGCCACGCTATTGACCATCCCGGCATTGTTATTGTTCGAATTCAAACATCGTGGAATCGCCGCCGAACTGAATGACGGAAAATTGGCTGCTCCCGTCGAGGCGTTGCAGGGATACTTGGAAAAATTGGACGAAGTCCAGCGGTACGCATTGACCGAGGTGACGTTGCAAATCGTCAAGGGAAATCCCGATGCCGGGATTCAGAGTCTGCTGGAACAGATCCGTGACGCGGCACCGGCGAATGCTTGGGTGCTGCAGTGTTGGGTCGCGATGTTTGCTGACGCGATGAACGGATCACCAACACCAGCCAAAGTCAAATACAAGAACTTCAGCAAGTGTTTGCGTCAGACGCTCGAGGTGATTTCGATTGGTGTATCGATCGGACGCGGTTACGCAGAATTGCGTTTTCAGAAGATCTGGGGTTACACGGGACTCGGCGCCGCGACCGCGATGTGCGTCGACGCATACGACTTCTTTGATCTCGAAGAAGCGATTGATACGTTGTGTCTGATACCACGAAAGTTACGTGAAGGATTGGCGAACGGGTTTGCCAACGCGTTGATCAACGGCAAAGAGATGGGTGCCGAAGAAGCGACATTCGTGCGGTATCTGTGCTCGCGATTGGGTGTGGCAACGCCCGAGAAGAGTTTCCCAGGCGAATACCTGTAGGTCCGGTTCCTACCTCGTCATTACCCACAAGTCTGCTTTTGCAATCAACACTTTACCCTCCCGCGCGTATGACTTTCCATTGGAAAACACGCTGTCGCGGGAGGGTCGGTGGTGAGCCTAAGCGAGCCAACGGGGAGG
>JABDKS010000741.1 GCA_013002105.1 Pirellulaceae bacterium
GCGGATGAGCGGTGGCGGATACTTGCGCGCGGTACGAGGTCCCGGCGGACCACCTTGTCCTGGCGGACCACCTTGACCTGGCGGACGGGTGGACCCGCGATCACGACTACTAGTCGTTTCGGTCGCAAGCATCCGAAACAGGCTAAAAAACTCGGCGCCGGACCCGAAAACCGACATGTCTTGCTCGATCGACTCTTTCAACGCCAGGTCGGCTTCCATTCGTTCGTTCAGCAACTTCTTTAACACGAAGTAAATCCGCTCGACAGTGTCTTCGTCCAAATCAGCCACGGAATTCCGCGATACATTTTCCAGTGTCAACGCAATGCCGGACTCGATGGCCTGTCGACGCGCCTTGGCATTGGTGCCCTCGATTGCATCGCGTAATTCGTCGGGCAGCGATTCGCGCCACGACGCGTAGGCAGCCATCGTTTTCAGCAGACTATCTGCATCGGGTTGCTTGCTAACGGCTTGAGCCGTCGTTCGAATCGACTCCAAGGTGGCTGCATCAAGTCGCTGCAGAGAATCCCAACGCGACTCTAATGTCGCCCTTGCTTCGGGCGGCAATTCAGCAATCGCATCACTTCGCTGGCGAATCGGCGTCGCCGTGATGGCCGTTGATGGGGTGCCTTTGAAATTCCCAAACTCGCGGGCGGTCGCGATCATGGCGTTCCAAGGTTGATTGGCATTTAACTGACGCATCAGTTCCATGTCGTCGCCCAGCAGATAGGCATCGATGTTTTCGGCTAATTCCAAGTCAGCCAGTTGCTGCTGTTCGGCGCGATTGCGTCGTTGCTGTGCAACAAAATAGCCCACGCCGCCGGCGAGACAACAAAGCAGTGCGATACCCGACGCGGTCCACCAGTTTCGATACGACTTCTTCGTCGCCGGTTCGTACTGAGCCAAATCGGCCACCACCAACTCCAAGGTGGACTCGACCAACTTTTCGTCCGTTGGCGGACTGGGCAGTTGGTCCAACATGTCCCAGCCGGTTTGCAATTGCTGCAAACGAACACGCAAGGTTTCATCGCTTACCAGACGCTCTTCGACGTCACTACGCGACGAATTGTCAAGCTCGCCGTCCAAATACGCGACCAACAACTCGTCGTCCGGTTCGACCGGATAATTATCACTTTGTGTTGCATCACTACTCATGGTCCGCCTCCCCGTCGATCACTGCGTCACCATCCATCGCGGCGATGTCCGGAATCACACCGGCATCTACATAGGGTTGTAAGATTCCCCGCAGATTCACTCGCGCTCGGCTGAGCAACGACTTGACCGCCTTTGTCGTTAAATCCATTGTTTGAGCGATTTCTGCGTAACTCATGTTCTCGAATCGCGACAACATCAGTGCGATTCTTTGTCGTTCGCCGAGCGCCTGAACGGCAGCGTGCACGATGTCCGACCGCTCAGATCCTTCGACCAAACGCGTCGGCATCATCCCACTGGCATCCAGTGCGGTACCGGCCAAGAAATGGCCGCCACTGTCCGAGTCGGTTCGTTTGGGAGCATCAACCTCGTTGACCTCCCGACGTCGACCAACTGATCGATTGGCATTGCGTGCCACGTTTCCCGCAATCGTGAACAACCATGTCGAAAACTTGGCGCCCGGCTCGTACCGCTTTCGCGCTCGATACACACGCATAAATGTTTCCTGCATCAGGTCCTCGGCCATGTCATGCCGAGGCCCGATAGTGTGCATTAATCGAATCAGCCGAGGCTGATATTTTCGCATCAACTCCGTGAACGCGTTGACGTCATCCTCGCGCACACGCAACATCAATCGCACATCCGGGTCGGACTGCTGATAACGCATCGCGGTCGATTCGCTGACGGCCAAGCGACGTAAACCGTGTGTTTTAAGTAGGGAAACGAGACATCTAGCTGGCGGATGATCGCAGCGGGAACATCCCGTTATTCTACCTAGTTCCAACCGCAGACCTAGGTAACGGTTTCGCGCAATTTCGCGGTCGCGAAAGACTTTTTGTCTCTGGGGTAGCAATCCACGCTACGGCCTGATGTCAGAAACCCTCCGGTCTCGCACCAACCAGCCACAAATCGCATCACTGTCGCGTCGGCAAGCATGTCGAAATCGATTCGGCCAGCGTTGCTGACGAGGTCACTGAGACGCGTCTAACGGCATGAAACGACGGGGCGAACCGGTGGGGCAAAGCAGCAGGCCCCGACGTCGAAATAATCGACACGACCGTCATGAGTTGAACGGCGCAAAGTTTAAAAAAAATATTTGGCCGCGTTGATCAATACGATTCGCACAGCATCCGCAGCTGAAAACCTTCTCCAGCGTTCGCGAATCGAATTTGCCGTCACATAGCCCCAAAGTGGCATAAGTTTCAGATGGACTTCCCCAGGACGGGAGAAGTGCGCGCGAAATGGCGGCGACTCAAGCCGCACAAATGAATTTTAGCACTGAATTAGGAAGACAACTGTCATGAGTGGCAATAGCAACTCAAAACTGCAACGAATCATGGAGCAACTCGAGGATCGAGTGCTATTTGACGCCGTCCCTGACGGTGGATTCTTACTGCAACCGGACCACATGGCGGATAACCCGCTCAACGCGGCCCAAGAAATGTCGGTCGATACGACGCATCAGGTCAATCAGGAACAACAACCACGCGAGTTGATCCTCGTCGACGCCAACGTCGAAAATGCGAACCAGATCATCTCCGATATCTTGGCCGAGCGTGATGATCGTGCGCTGGAAGTCCGATTGCTGAGCGCCGATCGTGACGGCGTAGAACAAATCACCGAGTTGCTCGATGGAGCGTCGACACGTTACAGCGCCGTACATGTCATCTCGCACGGTAGCGAAGGTAGCCTGAGTCTCGGTTCGTCCACGCTCAATGCTGATTCGCTGAGCGGGTACGCCGGACAACTCGTTGGCTGGGCCGATGGGATGACCCAAGACGCGGACCTGTTGTTCTATGGCTGTAACCTGGCAGGCAACGATGCCGGCCAAGCCTTCATTGGATCGCTCAGTCAGCTCACCGGTGCCGACGTCGCCGCATCGGATGACTTGACCGGAGCTGCCGACAAAGGGGGTGACTGGGAACTGGAACAACGAACCGGATTGGTCGAAGCACAAACGCTCCGTTCGTCCAGCTACAGCAATGTTCTCGTCACGACCGACAATGGTTTCGTCATCGGGACACAAACCAATTTTGGTGCGATCAACGAAATCGATGTGGTGCCGCAAGGTCAGGCAGGGACGAGCAGCCGGACCTATACCAATGCCGCAACCGCCAACGGGGGTGCCATCTCGATCGATGTCCGCGTGACTTTGATCGACACCTACGATCCCAACGGGAATGTGACGACGGGAACGGCGAATCAGATGCCAGTGACATTCTCCGACTATTCAGATGGCCCCCTGTTGTTCGCCCGTTCAGTCGCAAACGGAAACGAATCGGGATGGGAAGGTCATTCAGCCGATGTTTTGATCGAGTATTTCGACAGTGGCACCGGCGGCGCACTCTCAGTCGTCGGCGATTTTACGGTCAAAGACATTGACTACGAAGCACCGACTGCTAATGGATCCGGCATCGAAGGATTTTCGGTTGTCGACAATGAATTGCATTCCTACCAGCTCTCGACCACGCCGACGACCCAAATCGATGTGGTCAACAATATCGACGGCACGACAACGTTTCAAAACACAACCGGTCGCGGCTCCGGGGCGGACCAACAGCGTTGGGTCGGATTCAAAACGTACGACTCCAATTCGATCCTACTGAACTTCCAGGCTCGCAACGCAAACACGGGCTACGGTCTGTCGACCGCAAACTTCACTGCCACACCGATCAGCTACGGCGAAATGACGCTCGACTTGGACGGCGACGACAGCACCGACGGCAACGAAGCCTACTTGGGCACTTTTGCAACTGGCGTGGCATCCGCCATCGTCGATACGGATGTCAACGTCGACTCGGCAGACGCTTTGGCAACCGTCACGCAGATTTCGATCACACCCAGTGGCATGGAAGACCCGGCAAACGAATCACTGACATTCAAGGGAGCCGGCGCCAGCCAAGTCACGATCGCACTCAATGCAGCATCGTACAACAACAATATCACATTGGATGGAGTCACCTACGATATCGATTTCAATGGGACGGTTTTTACCATCAGCAACAACGCTGGCGGTACATTCACGATGGCACAAGCCGAGTCGATGATGCGGGGAATCGACTACCAGAATGACTCCGCAACCGCCCCGGCTCAGAACCGCGCCTTCTCGTTCTATGCCACTGATGACCAGGGGAATCGAAGTAACACCGCAGTCAGTCGATTGGTACGTAACAACGTCGGCAGTTGGCAAATCTCCGGTGCGACCAGCGTGTCAGAAGGAGCCTCAGCTTCTTACACCGTCTCGATGCCGGTATCGGTCGCGGTGGGCGAATCGGCGTCCGTCAATTTGACGCTTTTGAATGTTAGTACGAATTCCGCTGATTACGCCAATTTCCTCGATGCGGTTGACACGGCTATCGGAGCCAGGACGGATATCGTTCGCGTCAACAATACGCTGACGTATACGTCGACGGGCGGCGCAATGCCACCGCTGACGATCAACCTTAGCACGATCAACGATACGGTTGACGAAGGCCTGGAGTCGTATCGCGTCGTATTGTCTAATCCCGGCAATTCGTTGTTGGCTAATAGCGAAGTCCAAACGACCATCATCGACGACGACGGTAACAATGTGCCGTTCGCTTACGACGATGATTTCAGCGGTACCGAAAACCAACTACTGAGCGGGAACGTGGTCACCGCTGACAATGGCAATGGTGTCGATTTCGATTTCGACGGTACCCCGCTGAGCGTGTCGGCGGTTAACGGTGTGCCGGCAAATGTGGGCAGCAACGTGACGGGGTCCACAGGCGGAACATTCGTGATCGCTGCGGATGGTTCCTACACGTTTGATCCCGGCACCAGTTTCGATTCGTTAGCACCTGGGCAAACGACAACCACTTCGGTGACCTACACGATCACCGATGGCACCGATACGGACACGGCGACGGTAACCGTTACGATCACCGGAACGAATGATACGCCCAACGCCGTGGGTACCATTCCGGCCCAAAGCAATGCCGATGCGACAACCATCGCACCACTCGACATCAGCGGATTCTTTGCAGACGTCGATGCCGGTGACACGCTCTCTTATACGACGTCAACACTACCGCCTGGATTGATCCTCAATCCAACCACCGGCGTCATCTCCGGTACGCTTCCAGCCAACGCTTCCGCAGGCGGCCCGTACTCTGTCACCATCACGGCGACAGATTCCCAAGGTGCGACTCGAAATCAAGTATTCACGTGGACGGTGACAAACCCGGCTCCCACGGCGACGGACAACGATCTCGGTACGACCGAGAATGCGTCGCTGAGCGGAAACGTGATTACCGATGACGATGGCAATGGCGTCGACTCAGATCCCGACGGCGATGCACTTTCAGTTAGTGCCGTCAACGGCCAGGCCGCGAATGTAAACACGCCGGTGGTCGGCACGAGTGGTGGGTCATTCACGATCGATAGCAATGGCGACTACAACTTCGCACCAGGAAGCGATTTTGATTACCTGGCCGTCGGCGAAACCACTGCAACGACCGTTACGTACACCGTCAGTGACGGACAGGGTGGGTCGGACACCGCGACGGTAACGGTGATAGTCACCGGAACCAATGATAACCCAACGGCAATCGGAACCATCCCACCTCAAGCAGGTGTCGACGGCACCGTCACCGCACCGCTGGACGTCAGTGGATTTTTCGCCGACGCAGACACAACCGACGCTCTTACATTCACTGCCGGTGCATCGCTCCCCGGCGGACTGGCCATCGACCCGGACACCGGAATCATCAGCGGCACCTACAACGCGAACGCATCGCAAGGTGGACCCTATAGCGTCATCATCACCGCCCAAGATCCGAGCGGTGCAACCATCACTCAATCCTTCACCTGGACCGTCACCAATCCCGGCCCCACCGCAACCGATAACGATTTGGGTGTCACCGAGAACGCATCGCTATCTGGAAACGTCATCACCGACGACGACGGCAACGGCGTCGACAGTGACATCGATGGCGACACGATTGTGGTCAGCGCCGTCAACGGACAAGCCAGCAACCTTGCCACCGCCGTGGCAGGCACGGGTGGCGGTATCTTCACGATCAACGCCGACGGCAGCTACACTTTTGCCACCGGCAGTGATTTCGACTACTTGGCCGTTGGCGAAACCACCACCACAACGGTCAACTACACGATCAGTGATGGCGAAGGCGGAACCGACACCGCAACGGTCACCGTGACCGTCACCGGAACCAATGATAATCCAACCGCAATCGGAACAGTTCCCGCACAGTCGGGTTCCGATGGCAGCGTATCCGCACCGCTGGATGTCAGCGGATTCTTCGGCGATCCTGATTCATCGGACGTCTTGACCTTCAGCGCCGGTGGAACCCTTCCCGGCGGACTAAGTATCGATCCTAACACCGGAATCATCAGCGGCACCTACAACGCAAACGCATCCCAAGGCGGCCCCTACAGCGTGGTGATTACCGCGCAAGATCCAAGCGGCGCGACCATCACCCAATCGTTCACTTGGACCGTCACCAACCCCGGTCCCACCGCCACGGATAATGACCTCGGCACCACCGAGAACGCATCGCTATCAGGCAACGTGATCACCGATGACGACGGCAACGGCGTCGACAGTGACATCGATGGCGACGCGATTGTCGTCAGTGCGGTCAACGGTCAGGCCAGCAATCTTGCAACCGGCGTCGCAGGCACCGGCGGCGGAACCTTCACGATCAACTCCGACGGCAGCTACACCTTCGCGACCGGCAGTGATTTTGACTACTTGGCCGTTGGCGAAACAACAACCACAACAGTCAATTACACAATCAGCGACGGCGAAGGGGGAACAGACACGGCAACGGTCACCGTCACCGTCACGGGAACCAACGATAATCCAACTGCAATCGGATCCGTTCCGGCACAATCGGGTTCGGATGGTAGCGTTTCCGCACCGCTGGATGTCAGCGGGTACTTCGGCGATCCCGATTCAACTGATGTCTTGACCTTCAGCGCCGGCGGCACGCTTCCCGGTGGGCTGAGCATCGACGCCAACACCGGCATCATCAGCGGCACCTACAACGCAAACGCATCCCAAGGCGGACCCTACAGCGTGGTGATCACCGCCCAAGATCCAAGCGGTGCGACAATCACTCAATCGTTCACCTGGACCGTGACGAATCCAGGCCCCACAGCAACCGATAACGATTTAGGCACCACCGAGAACGCATCACTATCCGGCAACGTGATCACCGACGATGACGGAAACGGCGTCGATAGCGATATCGATGGTGACGCGATCGTGGTTAGTGCGGTCAACGGCCAAGCCAGCAATCTTGCCACCGGCGTTGCAGGCACTGGCGGCGGTACCTTCACGATCAACGCCGACGGCAGCTACACGTTTGCCACAGGCAGCGATTTTGATTTCCTGGCCGTTGGCGAAACGACAACAACAACCGTCAACTACACGATCAGT
>JABDKS010000748.1 GCA_013002105.1 Pirellulaceae bacterium
CATTGATCCATCCTTGGTTGGTAACGAGCGAAGAATTTTGGTCAGCGAGCTGTCAGGACGCAGCAACCTGGTCGCCGTGGCGACAAAACACAATATCGAAGACGACCGTGATTTGATGGATAAGATCTTGTCGGAAGTGGTGCGGCTGGAGAATCAAGGCTACCAATTCGAGAACGCGGGTGCGTCGTTTGATCTGCTGATCAAAAAAGTAGCAGGCACGTTCGAGCCGCATTTTCAACCGATCAAGTATCGAATCGTGGCGGGGGATCGAAACAGTGCCGCCAATACCGTGTTTGCCGAAGCGATCATCAAGCTGCAGGTCGGAGAGACGTTGTGGTTCGACGCGGCCGAAGGTCATGGTCCTGTTAATGCACTCGATTCGGCTTTGCGAAAAGCGTTACTGGATACCTATCCCTGTTTGGCTGATATGCGGCTGGTCGATTACAAGGTTCGCGTGGTCGATTCGGGAGCGGGCACGGCGGCTTCGATTCGTGTGAATATCGAAAGCAGCGACAAAGACGAGTCATGGGGGACGATCGGGGTGAGCGAAAACATCATCGAGGCGAGTTGGCGGGCACTGGTCGATTCGGTGGAATACAAGCTTCACAAAGAAAACCAGTCGCTCGGCGGCGTGACGTCGCAGGCTGAGGCCACCGCGTGAGCGGCCGATGCACCGCGTAGGCGGCCGATGCACCGTTGGCCGATAGCACCAAAACGACGCAAGTAGGCCGATCCCACTGGGCCGAACGTCCGTAGGCCAAAATCCGTCCGTTCGATACGCTATGTGCACGAGACGGCGCGGGTTTTTCGCCCACTGTCCCGAAGAGTTGATCTATCTAGATAGCGCCTGCCAGCCTGGACTCGTCGTCCGCGGGCGCACCCCAAGTCCACTTCACAGTTTTGACGTCATGACGATACCCAACCGCTTTGATCACGCTGATGCCGCGGAAAAAATCTTGCAAGCCTGGGACGATGCCGGCTGCGCCCATGCAGAAGTCAACCCGGATCGCGAATCATTCATGATGGTGATCCCGCCGCCGAATGTCACCGGTGCATTGCACTTGGGCCATGGGCTGAACAATACTTTGCAAGACATTGTCGCGCGCACGAAACGGATGCAGGGCTTCGAAACCTTGTGGATGCCTGGCACCGACCATGCCGGTATCGCCACGCAGGCGGTGGTCGAACGTCGACTCAAAGAGCAAGAGAACAAAACTCGACACGATCTCGGTCGCGAGGCACTGGTCGAGCGCATCTGGGATTGGAAAGACCAGTACGAAAAACGAATTTTGGGTCAATTGAAACGGATGGGCGCCAGTTGCGATTGGCAGCGAACTCGATTTACGTTGGACGATCGATGCGCCAAAGCTGTTCGAGTGACGTTTTATGATCTGTTTACAAAGAAACTGATTTACCGCGGCAAACGGCTGGTCAATTGGGACACGTTTTTGCAAACGGCCGTCAGCGACGATGAAGTTTTTAACGAAACCAAAAAAGGTCACTTCTGGCATTTCCGATATCCCGTCATCGACCCCAAACCGGGCGAACCCACGCATGTCGCGATCGCAACAACGCGTCCCGAAACGATGCTTGGCGATACCGCCGTCGCCGTTCACCCCGATCCAACCAAAGCGTTCGATAAGATCGAAGCTGAATTGAAGGTGAAGTTGTCCGAAGCAAAGGACAAAGAGCGAGCCGATGTTCAGCAACAAATCGATCAATTAGCAAAGCGGCGCGAATCGATGTTGCCAGCGTTGATCCAATTGCGCGATATGGCGACCGCCGGCCGACGGTTGATGCTGCCATTGATGGATCGCGAAATCCCGTTGGTCGCCGACGAATGGGCCAAGCCGGAACTCGGTAGCGGTTGTGTCAAAATCACACCGGCCCATGACCCGAATGACTATGAAGTCGGCAAACGCGTTGACCTGCCGATGATCAATATTCTCAATCCCGACGGCACGATCAACGCCGAGGGCGGCAAATACGAAGGCCTGACCATCGCGAAAGCGCGAAAGGCGGTCGTTGCCGATTTGGACTCATTGGGATTGCTCGGGGACATCGAAGACCGCGAGATTGAATTACCGCTGAGCGATCGTAGCAAGACACCGATTGAACCGTACCTGGCCGATCAATGGTTTGTGGCGATGGACCAGTTGGCCCAAAACGCAATCGACCTTGTAAAAAACGAAGAGGTCAAGATTTTTCCCGAGCGGTATCGAAAAGGCTATCTGGACTGGCTGGGTGAGAAACGCGATTGGCCGGTGAGCCGACAACTTTGGTGGGGACATCGCATCCCGATCTGGTCCAAAACGGGCTTGTCCAACGAGGAGTCGGTCGAACTGTCCAAAAAGATCGAAGCAATCATCGGCGATCAAAAAGACCAGTACAGCTATCAAGTAGACACCGCCGACGACGCAACGCACGGCGTCTTTCTGTGCATTCGATCAGAATCGGATCCGCGTGAGCCAGATTTTGAAGCGTTGGGACTCATTCGTGATCCGGATGTTTTGGATACTTGGTTTTCGTCGGCGCTTTGGCCGCACAGTACACTCGGATGGCCCGACGCCAGCGAAGAACTGGAGTATTTCTATCCGACCCAAACGCTGATCACATCACGCGACATCATCACGCTGTGGGTGGCGCGAATGGTTTTGATGAGCTGGAATAATCTTGGTGTCGTTCCATTTCGCGAAGTCTTTATCCACCCCAAGATCTTGGATGGTTTGGGCGAAACGATGAGCAAGAGCAAGGGCAACGGTGTTGATCCACTGGACGTGATCGACAAATTCGGACCCGATGCGTTGCGGTTTGGTTTGGCACGATTGGCCACCGAAACACAAGACGTGCGAATGCCGGTTCA
>JABDKS010000751.1 GCA_013002105.1 Pirellulaceae bacterium
CAAATCTTGGCCGATACACCGCAAGAGGTGGCACTGGTTGGTCCCGATGTCGATCGCTTGATCCATCGCTTGGCTGACGTGCCATGGGTCAAATCCCTGCAACTGACCGAAGAACGCACAAAATTGAAAGTGGCACTTCGCGATCCTGCAAAGATGTACGATCAACTGGCAACTTGGATCAGTCAGGACAGTTTGCGAATCCACGAATTCCAGACCGCTGACGGAGACTTGACCGCGCTGTTCGAATCACTGCTGCGACATCATCGAGGAGAGCACGAATGAACCCCTTGTTGATGATCGATGTTGTACGTTTTGAACTCACTCGGTCGATGACCAAAGGCCGCATCGGAATTTGGTGCGTGCTGGTCGCCTTTCCCGTCTTGCTGTTCTGGCTCATGAACAAAACCGCCGGCGCGGTACGAATCGAACAGTGGGGGATCACACTGTACATTTTGATTCCGGAACTGGTCTGCTTACTCGGACTGCTACTTTGGGCCACGCCCGTGGTCAGCACCGAGATCGAAAATCAGACTTGGATCTATCTGGCGATGCGTCGCAGTGGTCGGTCGATGGTCTTGCTGGGTAAGTACCTAACGGCCATTATCTGGTCGTTATCGGCCGCGCTCGTATCCGTCAGTCTCTGCATGTACTTCGTCGAAAACGTCGGCGGCGTGCGACTCTGGACCGTACTTTCGATCTTATCGATTTTGTCTTGCTTTGCTCACGCAGCGATTTTTTTGTTGATCGGAGTGGTTTTCCACCGCCGCACGATGGTCACTGCAGTCTTCTATACACTGGCCATCGAATACGGCGTCTCGCTAGTGCCAGCGGTCGCCAATAAGATGACTGTGAATTACAGATTGCGGGGGTTATTAGCCGAGTGGATGGACTGGGAAGAAGCACGGTCGGCGGCAGAGAACGTTTTCGGCCGCGAACCACCGTCGATTCATCTGTTTGTCTTGGCGACCATCACGCTGGTCACGCTCAGCTTGTCAGTGATGTGGCTTGCCCGGGCCGAGTACCCTACGCAACAGGATGGGTAGCACGAATTTGATTTGTTGCCACCGTCCAATAGGTAGATCTACAAAGGACACTGTATGTCGAATTCGGATCAGATGAACGCTGATGTGTTAAACGAAGAACACGGCATCGAAAACCAACTGCGTTTTGTCGCGGGCAATGGAGGTTTGACCAAAGCGGTGATCGAGAATCGTCACGCGACCGCGGATATCTACCTGTTCGGCGCCCACGTCACGCGATTTAGGCCGATCAACGGGGACGATGTGATTTGGCTCAGCCCAACCGCGGTGTTTGACGGCGTCAAAGCGATTCGCGGTGGAATTCCAATTTGCTGGCCCTGGTTCGGCCCCCACCCAACGGATGATTCGATGCCGGCGCACGGACTTGCTCGAACGAGCCACTGGCATGTGCTATCGACCAACGCGACCGCCGATGGTGCGACCACGCTATCGCTGGGTTTGGAATCAAACGCCCACACCCAGATTCTGTTTCCGTTCCAATTTCAGCTGCGATTGGATGTCACAATCTCCAAAAAACTATCGATCGAATTGTCGATCACCAACACCGACTCGCAGCCATTCGACTCGGGTGCAGCGTTGCACACGTACTATCAGATTTCAGACGTCAAGGATGTGCAGTGCAGCGGTCTGGAGAACGTCGACTACATCGATAAGGTCGACGGCATGAAAATCAAGAGCGATCAGGGACCGGTACGGATTACCGCCGAGGAGGACCGTGTGTACGTGAACACTGCCGACACGGTCATGATCAAGACGGCCGCTCGAACGCTGCGAGTGGCAAAAGAGGGGAGTCGTTCGACGATTCTTTGGAATCCATGGATCGACAAAGCACGATCCATCAGCGATATGCCTAACGACGGCTATCAAACGATGATCTGCATCGAAACCGCCAACGCCGCGTCGGACGTTCGTCAGATCGCGGCGGGCGATACGCACCGCATCGGTCAAACGACATCACTCGTTTGACCAACACGTTGCCGACACAGCGTTTTTTAAAGCTGCTGTAGCAAGTTGTCCATTTCGTGACGCAACGTCCACGCACGGTCGCTCATGCTGTGCATCGTCTGTGCCCGTTGCATGGTCTGGTGGACTCGCTTGACCGTTACATCGGATAAGCCATGATTCTCTGTCGCAGCAACCGCTTGTAACGCGGACATGTAGATGGCAGCACATTGAGCGTGATGCCCGGAATTGAATAC
>JABDKS010000753.1 GCA_013002105.1 Pirellulaceae bacterium
ACGAAGCCGCTCAGCATTTATTGGCCTTGGTCAACGACATTTTGGATTACGCCAAGGCGGAAGCCGGCATGATCCGTTTGGCACCGCAACCGGTCGCTTTGGCAGAATTGGTGGACCAATGTGTCACCATGGTCACGCCACGAGCCAACGAAGCAGGTGTTTCGGTGACGGCGCAAGTCGACGCAGGTTTGACCGAGGTTGTTTCGGACCCATTGCGATTACGTCAAATCTTGCTGAACTTGCTCTCCAACGCAATTAAATACAACAGCGATGGCGGCAGCGTCATCGTTCGCATTCGACCCGACAACGATAAACAGTTCCGCATCAGTGTTCGTGCCACCGGTCGTGGGATTGCTCCTGAGCATTTGGAACATCTGTTTGAGCCCTACTATCAGGCTGCGATTGCCGATCAAGGAATTGGAACCGGACTCGGCCTGGCGATCATCAAACATCTGACTGAATTGCACGGCGGCAGCATCGACGTCGAAAGCGTTGTTGGAACAGGGACAATGTTCACCGTCAAGCTTCCCACTCGATCCAAAGTGATCGACGAAGACCAGGGCTCGGAAGACCAAGAACCACCGAGAATGATCTCGCAGATCGAAGTACCCACAGTCGATTTGTTGAATGTTTAGATCGAATCATTCGATTGAGCGAGACGAAACCGCAAACGTGATCCAAGTAGAGACGCCGCAACAAACAAGCTAACGAACTTCGCTGTGTGAATACGCGACGAAGCAAAATTTCAAAAGTGTGTCAAATGCATTTGCATGACCAGGAAAGCACAATGGAAACAAACAACTCTCAAGCCAACTATACGGCGGGTATCGCCGAGACCTTTACGCAGGCGGCTGAAGATGCGTCCCAGCAAATGCGGATTCTGATCGCGGACGGCAATGCGACGATCCGAAAATTGTTGCGACACGGTCTGAATAAAGCCGACTACGAGATCTTGGAGGCGACCAACGGTAGCGAGGCGCTGGCGATGGCAATGCAGCGGCCCGAGCCGCACGCGATTTTGATCGACGCTCAAATTAGCGGCATCGATGGATTGCAGGTTTGTCGGCAGCTAAAAAGCGATATGCAGTATCGCACCATTCCAATCATCATCCTGACCACGGCTGGAACGAACGAAGAAATCAACGAAGCGGTCGAGGCGGGAGCCGACGAGTTCCTGAGTAAGCCGATCAATCGCGCTGAACTGAATGTCCGACTGCGATCGATTACACGAATGCATCGCGGTAACGCCGAAATGATCGGTGCCGAAAGTGTCGCATTGAGCTTGGCTCGTGCGGTCGCCAGCAAAGATGGCTACAGCAGCGGCCATGTCGAACAAGTCGCGAATTTCGCAGTCGATTTCGGAAAGTCGCTGGGGATGGATTCGGCAGAACTGAAAATGCTGCGGTTCGGTGCCATTTTGCACAACGTAGGCAAGATCGCGATTCCGGACTCGATTCTGGAAAAGACGGGTCCACTGACCCCGCGAGAACGCGCCCTGTTTCATCAGCACCCACGAGTTGGTTGCGATATTTGCGCTCCCTTGGCACCACTTCGCCCTGTGCTGCCGATCATTCGCCACCACAAAGAACATTTCGACGGCACCGGTTATCCCGACGGTCTTCGTGGCGATAAGATTCCGCTGAAGGCGCAAATTGTTGGAATCGTCGATGTCTATAGCGCGCTGACCAGCGATCGACCCTTCCGTCGCGCAAAGACACAAGACGAAGCGATCGGCATCATGCGTGACCGAGCCCGTCAAGGTATCCACGATCCAGGATTGGTCGAACAGTTCTGCGAAGCGATCGCTCAGAAAAACGCTGAGATGGCTGCCGCTGCTGGTGTGCCGATCGCCCCGGTAGACTCCGATGGCGATGTTTCGGTTGTCGCCCCAACGACCAGTGCGTAGCACTTACTTTGAATATCTCCTGTTGCCGCTCGGCGGCAATCTCCTTTCCGTTCTGCCGCTCGAAATCGCATGTCTGATTCTCCCAAAAAGATCCTGATCGCCGAGGACAATCCCGGATTGGCGCGTGTTCTCTCCTTTAAATTCAAGTCATGCGGCTTCACGCCGATCACTTGCGGCGATGGACAACTGGCCTGGGAAATGTTCCAGCAAGAAGACGTTTTGGCTGTGGTGAGCGACCAAGAAATGCCGCGAATGTCGGGGGTCGAGTTGTGTACGATGATTCGCGATGTCGACGCACAGATCCCCTTCTTTTTGGTTACTGGCCGTCAATTAGAACTGTCAAGTTCCGACGCGGTTGCCGCTCTGAACATCACGAACATCTTCGCGAAGCCGTTCAGTCCGGGTAGCGTTGTTTCCGCTGTCGAATCAGCGATCGCTGGTAGCGTCAACGCGGAGGCCACGACTACGTGACACATGCTGACAATCAAATCCTTGACACGACGATTCAGCTGCGGCCCGCCGATCTAGATCATTCGCTCGCGGAGATCCTTTCGACGGAACTGGGATGCTGCGTTCGTGTTCAGTTGCAGGCCGACGACGGTTCCAAGGAACTGTTTGACAACGCCAAAGCCGACCCAAAAAAGACGCACGTCGTGGTAGATGGCAATCACGCCAGCATTGCCTTGGCCCTTCCGGCCGGTGGAATCGCGATCTGGGATACTGTCGCCGAGGAAGCAGATCGAAGTGCCAGGCACGGCAGAGCGGTTCTGGAGCTTGAAAAGTCACGCCACGACAACCATCAGTTGAGCGCCGAAGTCGAATCGTTGGCGGCACAGGTGTTGAACGATTTCGAGGAGCTTTCACTCATCCGGTCGCTTGCGTCGTCCATGGAGCTACCCTCCAGCGGAAACCAGTTGGTCGATTTTGTTTTGCGTTCGCTAAAGCCATTGGCCGAGGGCGTGGGAGCAGTTTCGATCGCAGCGTTGTTCACCGACAACAATGAAAACCGAACTCTAGAGCCAATTTGGTCTGGTGATCCCCTGGTTTCGACCTCGCAATTAAACCGTTTGGTTGATGACCATCACGAGACTGCCAGTATCCAACCGGTTGTGCGCAACGCATTGAAAACCAGTGAGGCATGTTTCGAAACTGGGTTGAACGAATTCGTCTTGGTTCAATGTCGTAGCGAAGGACGATTGCACGGCTGGATCATCGCTTGTAATCGCGTTGATATCCACGAAGATGTGCCCTGGGCACAGTTGGGATTCACCACCGTCCAAGCCGCGTTAATGGAGACCGCCACCAATCAACTCGCGGCTCAGTTGCACAATATGCGGTTGTTGAAACAAAAAGAAGATCTTTTTACCGAGGTCGTCCGAGCTCTGGTCAACGCTGTCGAGGCACGTGACCCCTACACCTGTGGGCACAGTGAACGAGTGGCTCGCTTCGGGCAATGCCTGGCGCGACTCAATGGTCAGTCAACCGTTGACATTGACCGTATCTACCTGACCGGACTGTTGCATGATGTTGGGAAAATTGCGATTCCCGACGGCGTGCTTCAGAAACCCGGACACCTGAACGACGAAGAGCGTGCGATCATCGAAACGCACACCGAAGCCGGATGGCGTATTTTGCAAGAGTTGGAGGCGTTGCAGGGTGTGTTGCCAGGCGTTCTGTACCATCACGAGCATTACAACGGCAAAGGGTACCCCGACGGGTTGGTCGGAGAGAATATCCCAATCGACGGACGGATTTTGGCCGTCTGCGATGCGTTTGACGCGATGACAAGTGACCGACCCTATCGAAAAGGGATGCCGATCGAAAAGGCCGCCGAGATCCTTCGCGGTGGTGCCGGCGAGTACTGGGACCCCAATCTGATCGAAGTATTCTTGGCCAACATCGATCAGATCGACGAGATTCGACTCAATCACGAACCACGCGAGCAAGCGATGCGACCTGCTCCGGTCGACGGAATCCCCGCGATCACGGTCAACCCGCAAACGCCATCGACCTAGCAATCCGGACGGTTTGTCAACGCTGGTAGTTTCCGCCGAGACATCGTCAACTTGACCTGGTCCGTGCGTCCCAAAACGGTAGGCCGTCTGAATCGAATCACGGTTTCATCGCACTGAGATCCAAGTCGTCGTTCATTGACGATTGTAATTCTTGCAGATCAGCAAACAGTTGTTCGACGACAGCCTGCTTGGATGCGTCACCGGCAAGATCCTTCTTTTCAAGCGGATCGTCTTGAATGTCGTACAGTCGCATCACGTCTGCTTGTGGGTAGACGATCAACTTGTACTGATCAGTGCGAATACTGCGTTGTTTATCCAGGTAGCAACCGTAAATCGATTCGTAGGGGCTCTCGCCACCATCGAGAATTGGCAGCAAGCTATTGAATTCAACGTGATCGGGTTTGTCGACACCGGCTAATTCCAGCGACGTTGGCATGATGTCTTGCAGGTATACCGGTTCGTCGATTCGTTGATCCGCTGGCACGTTAGGCCCTACCACCATCAGCGGGACACGAACGCTGTGATCGTACATATTCTGTTTGCCCACCAGTCCGTGCTGTCCGACGGCCAAGCCATGATCGGCGGTGAAGAAAATCCAAGTATTGTCTTCCTTGCCGGTCTCTTTCAGCGATTTCAAGATGCGACCGATCATTTCGTCCATGTGCGTGATGATCGCGTAATACTCTTGTCGATGCACTTTGATCGCATAGGGCGTTCGCGGAAACGGGGCCAGGCGTTCGTCGCGTAGCCTCTTGCCACAACCGATCGATTCGGCATGGGGATAGAGGGGTTGGAAGTTCTCAGGCAACGCAATCTTCTCGACCGGGTATCGCGCAACGTATTGCTCGGGTGATTGACGTGGATCGTGCGGGGCGTTGAAAGCCAAGTACATAAAGAACGGCTGGTCCTCGGATTTCGCCTGCTGCATATAATCGGCAGCATGGTTGGAGACAACTTCGCTCCAGTGGGTGCCGCCTGCCCAAAATCCGCCGAACTTCGGATCCGATGGGGACCAGGTATCTTCGCCCGGTGCTGTGGGACGGTTGTAGCCCGCTTCGCTTTGATTGGGCATCCCGGGACGAATGTCGCGGGCTATATCAAATGATTTGGCCGCGTCAGCACGGCAATGCCATTTGCCCGTCATGTAAGTTCGATAACCAGCCTGCTTCATGTACTCGCTCCACCATCGCCCCGCCTGCTGTTCTTTAGCAGAATCGGCATAGATCGAGTTTGCATTCCAAACGAAGCGCCCTGAATTGAGCATCGTGCGACTGGCGACACAAACCGCGCCGCTCCACGATCCCATGTTGTAGGTGTGAGTGAAGGTTGTGCCGCGTCGGACGAGGCTGTCCAAGTTGGGCGTTTCGATTTCGTGATTGCCCAGCGCGTGGATCGTTTCAAAACACTGGTCGTCCGCAAAAATCAAGACGATGTTCGGTTTGGTCCCATCCGCAGCGGACACCGGCACCGCACTGAACAACACTAACAAAGAACACGCAGCAAAACATCGTCTCATCGATCGTCTCCACAGAGGTCAAATAAAGTC
>JABDKS010000764.1 GCA_013002105.1 Pirellulaceae bacterium
GGCAAAAGCTAGCCGATTTGGTTCAAGGCAAACCGGGGGTTACGGACCTGGAACACCACTACGATCACATCGCCGCGACTCAGTGGATTCATACGCCCTCGGCGATTCAGGCGGCCGAAATCCTGAATATCGGGGGCGAAGGTGAGGTCCCCGGCCCGAAGATTCTTGATTTAGGAGGCGGATCGGCGGTTTGGAGCTGCGCGATGGCCCACAAGGACGCTGCGGCGACAATCACGGTGGTCGATCATCAGCGGGCCATCGATGCGGCAAGGGTGATGGCGGAGTCCATCGGACTGGCCCAGCGGTTTGATTCCATTGCCGGGAACCCGATCTCGGTCGAACTGCCCGAGGCGGCATTTGACTTGGTATTGATCGCCCAACGGATGAACGCCTTGGGAGCCGAGGCGGCCGGCAGACTACTCGGTCAAGCGATCGGGGCGACTCGATCTGGCGGTCGAATCGTGGTGATCGATCTGTTCCGCGGCCCGGCCAAACCGAATCTGGCGGAGTGTGTCGAGGCGTTGAAGCTGGAGTTGGATACTAGCGAGGGCAAGATGAGGGACCTGAAAGAGGCACAGAAGGAGCTGGCTGATGCTGGGCTGACGGGGGTTCAATTCACGTTTTTGGCGGCCAGTCGAGTCAATATGGGACTGATGGTGGCAGTCAAGCCGGCCCAATAGACCGCCCCGTCGGGCTGATTTGCTAGTTTTTAGGCTCCTTTCACGAAAAGATTGGCCCCCTGCGTTGACGAAATCCGCTTCGGTTTTCTACGATACGCGGCTCGAATCGAATCTCAAAACACTTCCAGATGGATTGCAGCGATGGCTGTCCCAAAGCGCAAACACTCCAATAGTCGAACCGGTAAACGTCGTAGCCACGATCGCGTCAAAAAGCGACAAGTCGGCTATTGCCCTCAGTGCAGCGGTGCAGTGCCGACGCACACGATTTGTCCCAAATGTGGATATTACCAAGGTCGCACCGTCGTTGCGCAAGACGACGAGTGATCCAGCGTTGTTGATGATCTAACCCTTGAGCAACACCACGTACTGCACAATTTGGATCGATGAATTCGGTCGGCATGTCAGCTCCACCCGCATAACAGGTGGGCAGAAACAGCCAGGGCGAAATCTTGTCGCTCCAGCATCCATGTGCTCTTCGCCACGCCGCAGTGCGATGTTGCCTCTTTAGGAGCCCGACCGTGGCACTCGATGTTGATTCGGTGGGAATTCTCTTTCCCGGCCAAGGCGCCCAAGCTCCCGGGATGGGAAAGTGGCTTTGCGAAAATCACGCTGCCGCTCGCCAGCTTTTCGATACGGCCGGTGATGTGCTCGGTTACGACTTGGCGGAGCTTTGCTTTGCCGGTCCCGCCGAAAAGCTGAACGCAACCGAATTCAGTCAGCCGGCACTCTTTGTTGTGGGGATGGCCGCCGCGACTGTCTTGGCCGACGAGCATCCCGAGCAGATGGCCAAGATCAAAGCGGCTGCTGGTTTGAGTTTGGGTGAGTACACCGCAGTTTGTTTTGCCGGTGGTCTCGAATTCCCCGACGCGCTGCGATTGGTCCAGCGACGCGGCCAGGCGATGCAGTCGGCAGCCGACGCGGTCGAAAGTGGCATGGCCAGCGTGCTGGGATTGGATCTGGAGACATTGACCAAGGTTTGCGATCAAGTTCGCCAGGGTGATGATGTTCTCCAACCTGCCAATTTGCTCTGTCCAGGGAATATCGCTGTATCAGGGCATCTGTCGGCGATCGATGCATTGGAGCCGGCAGCGGTCCAGGCGGGCGCGATGAAAGTGGTGCGACTGAGTGTGGCTGGAGCGTTTCATACGGCATTGATGCAGCCGGCGGTGGCGAAATTGCGCGAGGCACTTGATGAGATGCCGATCAAGGACACCCGGATTCCCGTCTATAGCAATGTCGATGCGATGCCGCATCGTAGCGCCGACGAAATTCGCGACCTGCTGAGCCGACAAGTCGTCGGCGCGGTACGGTGGGAAGACTCCATTGGGAAAATGATTGCCGATGGTATCGAAGGATTTTTAGAGGTCGGCACGGGCCGCGTATTGCGTGGGACGCTGAAACGAATCAACCGAAAGTTGCCAACCGATGGGTTCGGTGACGAACAATGAAAGATCAACGAATGAAATTGTCCATCAGCACAGACTTGAAAGACCAGGTCGCTATCGTCACCGGCGCTTCGCAGGGACTAGGGAAATCGGTCGCCATCGCATTAGCCCAAAATGGTGCCACCGTTCTTTGCGTGGCACGCAACGCGGAGAAACTGGCATCGACCGTCAGCGACATCGAGGCGGCCGGCGGGAAGGCCGAAGCGGTTGCCTGTGACGTAACGGATCGTGAAGCGGCGGCGGCTGCGATCAACAGTGCCAAAGAAAAACACGGCCGATTGGATATTCTGGTCAACAATGCGGGAATCACCCGCGACAAGCTGATGCGGGGCATGTCCGACGATGAGTGGGACAGTGTGATCGCGACCAACTTGACCAGTTGTTTTGTCTGCTGCCGGGCCGCGGCCGGGATCATGCGCCGTGCCAAATACGGTCGAATTATCAATATGGCCAGCATCTCGGGCTTGATTGGCAACCCTGGCCAGGCCAATTATTCGGCCAGTAAGGCTGGCATGATTGGCTTGACCCGGACCCTGAGCAAAGAGCTGATCAGCCGCGGGGTAACCGTCAATGCGATCGCTCCCGGGTTTATCGCCAGCGAAATGACGGCCGAACTGGGCGATGTGGTCTTGGAAGAAGTCAAGAAGCGAATTCCGGCCAAACGGGTCGGCCAGCCCGAGGATGTGGCGGCTGCCGTCGTGTTTTTGGCCTCAAAAGACGCCGGTTACATCTCCGGCCAGACCATTGTTGTGGACGGTGGAATGATCGGTTAGAGCGGGCAGGAGGCTGGATGGGGCCTCGCTGGAGTCAATTTATCGTCGATTCGGTGTATTGACGCCTTTTGCTTGTTTGACCTATCTTTTCCACGAAGCAACAAGCAGCCTGTGGGCACTAAAACCCTGGGCTCTAATTCCCTGTTGTACAACTCGTTGTCGATTCGATCGATCGGATCACCAACACACCCCCAAACTTGCTGCAGAATCCGGAGAAGCTAATGGCTACCGTCGAAGAACGCGTGGTCGATATCGTGTCTGAACAACTCGGCGTCGATAAAGACAAAATCACTCGCGAAACCTCGTTCGTGAATGACCTCGGTGCCGACTCGCTCGACACCGTCGAACTGGTGATGGAACTCGAAGAAGAATTCGACATCAGCATTCCAGACGAAGCCGCGGAGAAGATTCAAAAGGTTGGCGAAGCCGTCGACTTTATCGAGAACACGAAAGGCGATGACGCCTAGTCGATGAGAATCGATTCAGGTGTTCAATAGGATTGCCGCCCTCGAATCTGACCAATGTCTCCATCGTGAGACGTGGCGTTTCCCGGGCGGCATTTTTCTTATTGCCAATTCCGGCCGCGCGACCCTATGCGGCCGACCTATTGAGAAAAATTCAAGGACAGTTCGATGGCCCAGGGACAAGACCCCGCAATGAAACAGGGATCGCAACGCCGAATCGTTGTCACCGGAATGGGTGTTGTCACGCCGCTCGCCGTCGATGTCGATGAGTTCTGGAATCGATTGATCAATGGCGAAAGTGGGATTCACGATCTGACCACGCTCGATACCACCAAATACAAAGTTCACTTTGGCGGTGACATCCCCGACTTTGACGTGTCAACGTTCGTTGATGCAAAGGATGCCAAACGCCTTGATCGATTCACGCAGTTTGCTGTTCACGCAGGTGGGCAAGCGATCGCCGACGCGGGAATCAACTTTGACGAAACCGATCGCACCAAATGCGGCGTGATCCTGGGTAGCGGCATCGGCGGTTTGATGGAAATCGAAAACCAAATCGAACGGATGCTTTTCAAAGGACCCGATCGCGTCAGCCCATTCACCGTTCCCAAGATGATGGTCAATGCCGCCGGCGGTAACATTTCGATTACCTACGGACTCAAAGGACCCAACTACGCCGTCGCTACCGCATGTGCCAGCGCCACCAATGCAATGGGTGATGCGCTGCGCAGCATTCGGCTGGGCGAAACCGATTTGGTGATCACCGGCGGGAGTGAAGCGGCGATCACGCGGATGGGACTGGCCGCCTTTCAAAACATGAAGGCGCTGTCAACTCGCAACGATGATCCTGCTGCCGCAAGTCGCCCCTTTGATGCAGAACGTGATGGATTCGTGCTCGGTGAAGGCTCCGGTGTCTTGATCTTCGAAGAACTCGGGCACGCCCAAGCTCGTGGTGCAAAGATTTATGCCGAGGTGCTCGGTTACGGAACCACCAGCGATGCCGGACACATCACCGCGCCCGACCCAGAAGGCACCGGTGCCGGTGCAGCTATGCAGGCAGCGATTGACGATGCCGGTGTGGCTCCGTCCCAAGTCGACTATATCAATGCACACGGGACCAGCACGCCGCTGGGTGACAAGGCCGAAACGCAGGCGATCAAACGTGTTTTTGGGCAGCATGCCGCAACGTTGGCAATCAGCAGCACCAAGGGCGCGCTGGGCCACTCCTTGGGCGCCAGTGGCGCGATCGAAGCGGTGATTCTGAGCAAGTCTCTGCAGTCGTCGTTGATCGCCCCCACGATCAACTACGAGCATCCCGATCCGGCCTGCGACCTCGATTACACTCCCAACGAAGCACGCGAGTTGGATGTGAAGATCGCGATGAGCAATAGCTTTGGATTCGGCGGGCACAACGCCTGTGTGGTGTTTGGACGCTACGAAGGCTAGAGCAATTTTGGTTTTCTCGTAGGCCAGGACCTGTCCTGGCGCAGCTGTGCCAGGACAGGTCCTGGCCTACGATTGATCCCACGTATTAAGTAAAAATGCTCTAAGCAGCACGCGAAAGCGGTCGCAGATGCGACGCGAGTGGCCCTTGAGGGTGCGGCATCCGTGCCGCTGCGTGCCACGAAAGCGATGTCGTGTGATCAATGTTGGATTTGCCACGAGCGGCTATCATTGTTCTATGTCCTCATCACCTGCCGAAAACACGCCAGCCAACAACTCGCCCACCGCGAACATCCTGCCGCGCGATGAATATGTCGAACAGGCTCACCTGTATGGGCTGCTGCGAGCACGGGCCAAAGAATCGATGCCGATCCAAGAATTGCTGGATCAGTTACGGCACGAAATTCTGGCGACGACGAAGTTGCCGATGGCCATGGACTACATGCTCACCGAGGTCAAACACTCCGGTCTGCTCGCTCCGGCGATGTACAAGTTGCGGCATTATTTCACGGACTTTCAAGCTTACTTGGTTCGCGAATCCGAGGATGATTCGGGCCGATTTCAAATGCAGACGGCGTTGCAGATCTTGGAATCCGACGCCAAGTACCGCGCCGAAGGTGTGACGCGTGCCGGGATGTTCTTTTTTCAATTCGAAGCGCTCTGTCGTAATCGGCTCAGCTACGACCGCGGACTGACGGCGATGAGCAACGATCCGATTTACGATCGCGATTGGTCCAAGTGGATTCTTTCGCTGCGTGCTCAGGTCGGGTTGGTCGATTTTGCGGACCTTTTATTTTTGGCCAGCGATCAGTACAAGAACCGGTTGATCGATGCGGGTGAATCATACGAAGACAAAGGACCTTTTTTGTTTGGTGAAAAGGAGGGGCGTATCGCCTGGGCCAATCGACGCAAGGAACCCTTGTTTTTGTTCGGTGCGATGCAGCGTCACTTGGGTTATCCCAGTGTGCCACGTCCGGAACCACCCAACGAAAATCGCGAATTGGTGCCGCAGTTGATGCGGCGGGTCGAACGTTTGGAGACGCGAGTCAAACTGCTGGAAGAGGAAAACCGATCGGGAATCGACATCACGCGGTTTTACGAAAAGAACAAAAACAGACGCGATTTCAAGCTGCCCGATTTACCCGAGTGATCCAGAACTGCAGTGATGCAAACTGACGCGTGATGCAAGACTGCCCACGTGATCTCGATTGTCCACGTGATCCCGGGGACGACGTTTCACCAGGCACCTGTACTTTGCCCACGGGATCATTCGGTGGCCGACTCGGCAGCGGATACCCGGGTCAGCACACCGTAGAGTTCGACTGTTTCGCCGTCATCATTGAGCACCGGCTGGCCGCGCGCCGATAGCCAACGATAGTCGCCGGCATCGTCGCGCTGGCGAAATCGGACTTGGTACGAGGCGCCGGACTGCAACGCCTTGGTAATCGCTTCGGACAGAACGCTTCGATCATCTGGGTGGATCAGGTTGATGAATTCGTCGTAATCGGGCGTTCCCTTCTTGGGGGCTCGTCCGGTGATCCGGTAGGTTTCCGAGGACCACTGGATCTCATTGGTCTTGGGGTGAAACGACCAAGTGCCCAGACCGGCCAGTCGCTGCAGATCCAACAGCCGACGACGACTTTGCTGCAGGTTTCGTTCGGCTTCGCGGCGTATGGAGATGTCACGGATCGTCGACAATAACATTTCTTGCCCACCGACTTCGACCGTCCGCGCACTGATCAGCACGTCGATTAATCGTGAATCTGACTTTGCAGTGTTGACGGTATCATCTTCACAAACGTTGTGCTCCAAATTGACGGTTTTGGGAACAAACTGACATTCAAAGTTGTCGATGCGTCCTTCGCTGCTGAGCCGATTGACGAATTGTTGCCGCCGATCCGGGCAGGCCCAGATCGCAAGGTCGGCGACGACGCGTCCAACGAATTCGTCCTTTTCGTAACCGAGCAGATCCAGACAGGCCAAGTTGGCCTCCATCACCACCCCGTCAGCCCAGCGGACCAGCAGTCCGGCTTCGGGTGAATGTGTGAACAGCGCGGAGTACTTCGCCTGGTTTTCGCGCGCCTTATCGCGTCGATCGCGGTCGCGGCGAACACGCGAGGCCGCTTCACTGTCTCCTTCGCCGGCAGATTCGAACAACCGAATCGACAGGTCCAAGTCACCGTGGGACGCTGCGACACGGGCGAAATCCACTTGAACGCGAGCCAGTGTGTCGTTGGCGCATTGGTTTTCCGGCCAAAGTTCGGTCGCCTCGTGCAGCAACGTGATGGCTCCGCCGAACTGTTCATAGGGATCGCTGGAATTTTCGGGTGGCGTTTCCCAAGCGATCCGTTTTGCACGGCGCACCAATCGCTCACTCTCCTCGTGCGTTCGACGCACCGCCAGTGCCGCAACGAACGCGTCGACCGAGTCATACCGGTCAGCCGGTTCGGTCGCCATGGCACGCATCGCCACGTCGACCAGTTCGCCTTGCGCGTCGGTGGATCGGATCTCGTTATGGGCCGCCGCTTGGATGCACGCTAACAGATTCTTTCCGTGATGCGGTGGATAGCCGGAGAGGATTTGATAGAGCATCGCGCCGAGCAGATAGACGTCGGTGTGGTAGCCAATCGATGAAAGGTCTCCCTTGGCCAATTCGGGTGCCATGTAAGCCGGTGTGCCACCGATCGCCGAATCCTGTTCGGACGCCAAGCCAGTTCGCCCCGATGGGTCGGGAAAGCAATTCACCGCGAGCCCCCAGTCCGCGACCAGCACTTCGCCGAATCGTCCCAACATGACGTTCTCGGGTTTCAGGTCGCGATGAACCAGGCCGCGCGAGTGGGCATATCGAATTGCATCGGCGACACGCAGCAGGATGCTCACGTTCTCGTCGACACCCAATTGGCCGATTTGCTCGTTCCAATTGGTGCCGTCGACACGCTTCATCGCGTAGAACAGTTGTCCCGAGTCGTCGATGCACAAATCATGCAGCGCGATCACGTTGGGGTGATCGAGCGCACCGATCACCCTGGCTTCGGTCAGAAACCTGGCGCGGCTTTGCGGGTCGGCCGCCAGTTCGCGTCGCAGGACTTTGATGGCGACTTCACGGTCGATGGCTCGTTGATGGGCTTGGTAAACCACGCCGGTTCCCCCACTGCCAAGTTGCCCGATCAAGCGATACTCGACCTGTTCGTCGTCCTCTGATTTGTTCTGCGTCAGCGACGTCACCTTGCGCGGCGGTATAAAACCTTCGGACGGGTGTTGCCGGATCGGTAGATTCGAGAAATCAACGGTCTCAGTCAAATCGATCTCAGATACGGGACTGTCTTCGATCGGGTTTGGCTGCGGGGTCAGCGCCGGCGCAGTCACGTCGCTGTCCCAATCCGGATGGTGTATCAGTCCGTGTTCTTGTGCGAGCACCAGCGTGATCGTCTTTTTGTCCGGCGGCATGGCTGCCAGCCGATCGGCCAGCGAGCCATCGTCGGAAATGGTATCAATCAAATTCGGCATCGATCATTTGGCTGCGGAGACTTGAAAGCAGCCGCGGCGAATTTTCCGCGACCATAAGGCATTTTTATCATTGATGCGGGGTGGATCTTAGGCCGGGACCTGTCTTGGCAAAGTCCCGCCAGGACAGGTCCTGGCCTACAAAAAATCGAAACATGCTTTCGAGCCCTATTGTAGTGAGTAGGCCAAAAAATGGGCGTGCTAATCGACGCAAAGGCATTTTGCGTTGATTGAAGATCCGTTGGGTGCTTAGTAGAGACCTGAAATGGCGCGCGAAAAAAACGCCGAAGTCGATGGAGACGACTTCGGCGTTTTGGGAAGCTAGCTGGGAGGTGTCAGGTCACGCGCTCTTGGTGGTAGGCATCTGAAATAGTTTCCGTGATCCCAACACAACACTCTCGTCGATGGTGTAACGACTGCCTTCCTCTTGGTCGGGCAAGTCGTACATGATGTCCAGCATGACTTCTTCTAGGATCCCGCGAAGTCCTCGGGCACCAACGCCCTTTTCGAGAGCTCTCACGGCGATCTGGTGCAGTGCGCCATCGGTGAATTCCAGTTCGCAGTTCTCCATTTGGAACAACGCTTGGTACTGTTTTGTCAGAGCATTTTTGGGCTCTTTCATCACACGCACCAAACCGTCTTCGTCCAACGGTTGGAGATAACTGACCACTGGCAAACGTCCGACCAATTCGGGAATGAGTCCGAATTGCAGGATGTCTTCGGTTTGCACCTGGGCGAGCAAATCAGCGGTTGATTGCTCGTTCCGGTCACCCACACCGCCGCCGAAGCCGAGCGTTTTGTGTCCAAGTCGTTTACGGATAATTTCGTCGATGCCGACGAACGTGCCCCCAACGATGAACAAAATATTGCTCGTGTCCATTTGGATGTACTGTTGCTCGGGATGTTTCCGCCCGCCCTGGGGGGGAACATTTGCAACGGTACCTTCCAACATCTTCAGCAGGCTTTGCTGAACGCCTTCGCCCGAAACGTCACGGGTGATCGACACATTGGCGCTCGTCTTGCCGATCTTGTCGACTTCGTCGATGTACAAGATGCCTCGCTGTGCCGCTTCGACATCAAAGTCAGCCGCGTGCAACAGTTTCAGCAACAAGTTCTCGACGTCTTCTCCGACATATCCCGCTTCGGTGAGTGTCGTGGCATCACCGATCGCGAAGGGCACGTTCAGCATTCGGGCAAGGGACCGAGCCAAGAGAGTTTTTCCGCTACCTGTTGGGCCAGCTAACAGAATGTTGCTCTTTTCGATCTCGACCTCGCCGCCACCTTCCCATTCACTGGTCAGGCGTTTGTAGTGATTGTGCACGGCCACAGCGAGAACTCGCTTGGCAGCCGATTGGCCAATCACGTACTCATCAAGATGTTCAACGATCTCCCGCGGAGGCGGAATCTCACTAAACAGGGCTTTACTGGGACCACGACGGCGCTGTTCTTGATCCAGGATCGATTGGCAAAGCTCAATGCATTCGCCACAGATGTAAACATCACCAGGACCTTCGACCAACGGTCCGACATCGCGGTAGCTCTTGCGACAGAAAGAACAAAAGGCGTTCTTTTTGTTCGAGGTACTACCACGGCGCGAGGTTGGGTTGTCTTTCGAGGGCATACACGACTCCTATTAGAGCGACACGCTACCCAATGATTTGTGTCGACCGTGGTGCATTTTCGTGAGCGCTAAGCTCCGGCACATCGGGTCAACAAAATCACGGGCAATTTGCCGCGCATTAACGGTTCGGGCCACTGCTCGAATGCTTTCCCGGCTCGCGTATGCTTTGAAGAAGATGTTGAGCGTGAACTGAACATCGCCTTCAGAGCGGGAGGTGCTAGCCAGGATGGAACATCCTTATCCTCGAAAGCTCGAGCGTATCGTGGTTATAAATCAAAACAAGTAATTGGTTTCCGAAGCCGTACGCCCGCATGGATTGGGAGGGCTAACTGCGGAATATATCTAAGCCATCTGCCGCCTTGGTGGAACGACTGCCAACAAAACGAACAAGACCTGTTATCAACAAGGCCGGGAAATCCAACTCGTCGACAATCCAACTTGGAGGGGCCCAATGATCGCTGCGATTCAGTCCCGAGGAGTGAATCGAAGCGTTCAAATGACCAACTAAGGTTGCGTTGGGTTATCAGGGGAGTCAGGTGGTTCGTTGGACTCGTCATCGGATGAATTCGAGTCGCTGTTTTTAGTCGCCCCATGCAGGTGCGAGTGGTTTGCTGCTTTTATAGTTCGGAATTCTTCGTCGGTGATGTCACCCTTGAGATGCATTTCTCGCAAGTTTGCAAGCATCTCCTTGGCGTCTTCCCGGTCGTCAACGGCGTAGTCGCGAAAGTTTGACACCACATAAAACGCAATGGCGCAAAGCCCACTGAGGACCAGCAACCCAACTCCAACCGAAACGACCGGGTCATCAAAGAAATCTGGCATAACCGGTCGTCGTCAAATCAAACGTGCTGAAGTGTCATTCCGTTCCAACTGCTATCTACAAGGACTCATCCGTCTGCGTCCGAATAATGATTTATCTCGCTTGGCCCGTCTCGCACGATCCGCTCGAGTGGGATCCGCTCGGGTGGGATCCCCGATTGGATGCCGCCGAACTTGGATCAAGTCATTTTGGCTCGGGTCATCTTGGGTCGGGTCGTCTTGGCTCGGGTCATCTCTTCTCTGGCCAGTCGACGGTTCACGCTGTGGTTTGTGTCGTGGTTCCAGTGGGGGTTTCCATCGACGCCAGCGGTTGTTGCCGTCAGGTACTCGAATGATAGGGGTGTCCAGTACGGGTGGTCCAGCTTTTAGAATCGCAAAACCCGCTTTTTTCCGGTTTCACACCAATTTGCGGCGTTTCACACTTGGGCGGGCGCTTTACCGACTGACCTTTGCCGTCTAGCGCTTTGCCACAGCTTGGTCTCAGGATAGTGGATCTGGGTAAACACCATTCTTAGTCGTGGCAATTCACTCCCGCCCCTTTCCTGTGATGGCCATTTCAATGCGGCGGCAGGGCAGGAGCGATTAATGAAGCGATCGCCAGGCTTGCTGGGCGATCTCCAAACCCTGCTCGGAACGCCCGCGGACCTGCACAATGGCAGGCACTTCGATCTGGCTTTTTTTCAGAACTCGCAGAACCCTGGCGAAATCGACTTCTCCGGGAGACAACGAGACACCACTGGTGCTCTGTGTGTTCGGCTGGCTGAGGTAAACGCAAGCCAAAAGCTCCGCATTGCGCGTCAGTCGAGCTCCAACCGGGAATTCGCCGGCTGACAGCATTTGACCGACGTCCGCCGCTAGCAGCAGTGGCGACGTGCCACCGAGCCATTGCTGCAGGCGTTCAAACTCGGCCACTTTGGCGATCGCATGTCCCGACGCGGGCCGCAGAGCCAAGCGAACGTGGGCGTCGGCAGCCCGGGCGATCAGGCGATCCAGACGCGTCGCCAATCGTTCCAATTGGTACTCGTCGGCTAACTGCAATTCCCCGTGTTGACTGGCATCGTCGATTCCAACGCCAAACGTGACTAAGTCCGACCGCGGCGATTGGCGGTCGCCCGGGGCGTCGTTGCTCGGCTGGACACCATATTCTGCGACGATTTCGATCCACTTTTCGATCCAAGCCTGCGCGTCATCGGCTTCGGCGTCATCCGGACTCGCCAAACTAGGACCCTCTTTAATCTGGGGATCATGCAAGTAATGGGCGTCGATATCAAAGATGACCTGCAGGTTCAGGCGTCGCGACGTATCCATGAATTGCAGAATCCGGGCGACGAAGCGATCGGCTCCAGGGTCCAAACCGCTCAGCCGCGGACGGACGGCGATCGTGCGAAAACCGATCCTGGCCAGTTCGTTGGCTGCGGTGGTTTCGTCGTGCAGCAGCAAACTGATCGTGTGGAATCCAACGTTCATGTCACACGCAGTCTTGTTGCGAGCACAATCGATGGCACCACTAATGCAAAGATGGCGATCGCCCAGAACCGTCCGGCGCCCAATAGCGTGACAGCCGCGGCCAGAGGAATGATCGACAGGACTCCAGCGCGAATCGTATTTTGGATGTGCTGGGGAGTCGCGTGGACTTGGATCCGCAGTGCGCGTAGCACCACCGGCAGCGAGATCAGTCCGATCAAGAGCGGATAGTCTCTGTCGGGGTTCACACGCCACACAAACCCGCCACGGTCCATCGACGGCGACAAGGCAATGACTCCCAACCCGAGCAGCATCACGATCAGACCGGTGGTCAGCTGCGGACTACGACCCCCGGTCGCTTCGTTGCGGGCCATCGTGGTGATCCCCATGATGTAGATTCCAAACCCAAACGCCAGACCCAAAACGTGCTGAGGGATCACCGGTTGACCGGCGACCAATGCCAGGCAGGGGGATGCGCCGAGCAAGAAACTCAAAACGCGGCACGATCCCATCGCGACCGGGGCGGCGGGCGTTTGTTTCAGCGGGCCATCGTAGGCAACGATCATCGATGCCAGCACAAATGCTGTCACGCCGGGCACCCATGTCGGTCCAACCAAGGGCGATGGCAAGTACCCTGACAGCGCTGCCAACGCGACGCCGATAACCAGCAGCGACCAGCCGGCCAGCTTTGCTTGGCTTTCGGGGATGTGCCCGGCGGCAATCGGACGTTCGGGACGTTCGTCGCGATCGCGGTCGGCGTCGAAGACATCATTCAGTACCATGCCGGCCCAGTACAGCGACACGCCGGCCAGCAACACACAGATAAATCGGTTGACCGGTTCGGGGCCGTGAGCAACCAGCAGAAATGCGGCGCCGACGTCGGCCAGGATGGTAAACACCGTCGGCAGTCGAACGAGTTGAACCCAGGATAGAAATCGGGACGGTGGCAGTGATGAATCAGTCAACGCAACGTTCGCAACGAAATAGCAAGCAGAATTCTCTCAGGACCGCGCTGCGGTCTACCGCACCGATTGTAGCCGCTATCGGCGACGCTGTTTTTGCTGACGTTGCGTCAATCGAATTCCATGGCGACGCAAATAGCGATCGGTTTCGTTGATCGGGATCGCCGAGGTGTCTTGATTTTCGAATCGAAAACGCTCAATCGGCGGCGGCGCGATCGGACGGATCGAATAGATCTCGATCAGTGATACCAAGCGTCCTTGGAGATGTACGACGCCATCGGTTGATTCGCGACCGATCGGATCGGTCCAGTATTCGATTCGATAAGGAAGCCCCTGACCGAAAAGTGTTTCCGGATCGGGGGTTTTGGCGATCGCGATCTTGACGTGAGTGGGGAAAAGTTCCGGCCAAGTTTTGACGCCACTGTCCTGCAAAATACGTTTTCGCGACTCGTCACGTAATTTGCCGGTGATCACCCAGACGGGCAAAGATTTCAATGTCGTCGCGCCAAGTTCCAACGCGTAATCGCGCTCGATCGAATCGAGGATCTCCATCCACGCCCCGACTTTCAATTTTGCCGGGATCGATTGCGAGGCACTCGGTTGGGGATGACCGGTAGGGCGAACCCATTCGTTGAGTCGACCAACATCGACCCGACGCAATGAGATTTTTTCGTGAATGACCGATCGCGTCCAAGCGAGCCGACCGTCGCTGATCTGTTGCAAGGTGTGTTTGCCGTCGCCATCGTGCATCGTCATTTGCAGGTTGTAATGTCCACTGCCCTGTCCAGCCTGTTCGTAAGTCCCGACGCCAACGACTTCTCGACCAGCGGTCCAAACGCGCTGACGGACTTTGGCATCAAAGGCGGGGCCGTTGGCTAACTGATTCATGACTTGGTGCAGAAGCACCTGTGCGTTGACCTGTGCCTGGGCTTTGGTCTGTGCCTGTGCGTTGACCTGTTCCTGTGCGTTGACCTGGGCCTGGGTGGAATCGGCAACCGCTGCGGTAGCACCCTTTACTACCGGAGTGTTCACCGACGGCGTTTCGACATTCTGAGCGTGTCCGGAGGAAATATAGAAAGCTAGCGAAAGCGCGCAGGCGGTGATCCCACAGAGTTTCACGACACTTTGTCGAGTCGGAAAACTGTAACGATCAATCTTCATTGCGCGGTTATGTCGATTTTTTCAAAGATACGGGCTGTAGGTGCCGATGACTCCCTACGGAGCCGAACTGCTTTCGAGCGGATCGTAATGAGATGGGACCTTACGAGTCCAGTCATATCGCTCTCGGGATCCAATTTAACCACAACACAGTGCAATTACGCCTGAGACTTAACGGAGCGTCTCCCCTGATGCGGAACACCGTTGAGCAACCACCCAAGGGAACGGGGGAAACGATGAAACGAATCATCACTCAAATGTCGCTACTGGCGGCGGTGGCCATTCTGGCCACTGGATGTGCACCCACACGGCACAACTTGCCACCAGAACAACATCTTATGGAACCAGGTCCTGGTGTCGGCGGTCCCGGCCCGGGCATCATGGGGCCACCGATGTACGGAGCGGCCCCGATGGCGGCACCTCAAGGTGGTTCGCTGGCAAAGTCCGATTCGGCTAGTTCCAACAAGGAACCGATCGCGGCGGCAGCTAAACCGGCTAGCAGCGGTGTGATGCAAGCAAGCTACACCAGTTGCGGACCGGATTGTCCGTCTTGTGGCGGCAGCGGCTGTTTCGGCGGCCCCGGCGTTGGCGGAAACATTCCCGCCGGTGGCGGTGTGCTGCCCATGGGCCCGATGGCGATGGGCGGTCGCGGCACACCGACGACGGCACAAGTCACTTTCGGACGTCCCGAAGGGATGCAGGTTCGCTATGACCAAAGTGGTAGCGGTCTGTTTGACAGCGAACCGTTGATCGTGCCGGCACGACAAAACTTTCCCCAAGGTGGGCTGTATCGCGTCAAGCTGACGAATGTTCCCGGCCGTGAAGGTGTCGAACTGTATCCGACGATCGAGTTGGCATACGCCAATCCGCGCACCGGAGCTTACTT
>JABDKS010000790.1 GCA_013002105.1 Pirellulaceae bacterium
ATGCCGACCTGAATGCCATACATGTCATTGTCGGTATCCACCAATATTCGACCCGCATGGTCTTCCCCATTGGCACCAACCCCGGGGGAGAAACTGTCGAACACGTAGAGTTCTTCGTAATCGATATAGCGGGCACCGACCAACAATTTTGCGTAGCGACCTGCCCACATCGTTCGATTGGCTTCCACGCTCCAAAATTCAGCCTCGTAGACTTGGCTTTGGGCGGTTGCTGTCGGAATCACTTCCGGAATCGGGAACGGTGGTGGAAAGACGTTGTTATTGGCATCGAACTGAAACATGTTCCCAAACGCTGACAGATTAGAGCCATCGAATCCCCGCGCCGGTCGCAAGAAAGTGCCGAGTCGATTCGGGTTATTGTTTGGATCATCGATTGCCACCCTACCGCGTCGATCCCAATTGAAATTGCCGGTGTAAGTGAACTCGCAACCATGCACGCAATCCGGTGCTGAACCGATGGTGAATCGACCACCCAATTCGTTGTCAAAATTCCCCAGCAAGAAGTTCGGACTTAGCGAAAATCCGCCCAGGGTGTCATTGTCCATGTACAGCGCATCGAACGAGACGTAGCAGAACGGGTCGCAACATTTACAGGGATCGCTTAACGAACCATAACCTCCCCCACAACTTCCGCAGCCACCCATTCCGCAGGAACCCGTTCCGCAGCCACCCGGTCCGCAGGCACCCGTTCCACACCCACCAATGCCACAAGCACCTGTATCGCAGAATCCGGAATCGCACGCAGAGTAGCTAGTTGCACCGCAACTGCCACCGCAGGCGGTTCCGCACGAGCTGCATCCTGCGCCATATCCAACTTGGGCAATCGAGCCTGGTTCAGTCGCCCCGACATCGGCAGCAGTCTTGAACCCGGCCGTATCGACGACTCGATACGATTCTTTTCCCTTCAAGAATAGACCATTTTGAATTGTTCCCATGCCTGCTTCCGATCCGCCAGCAGTCATCACGGGCGACTGTGCAGACGCAGTCGGCAGCGCTGAAACGATTAAGGCCATGGCACATGAAAATGCGATGGCGCGAATCGTATTGTTGATCGTCATGATCTAACCTCGTAATCTTTCGGTACGTCTACTTGGTTGTATCGTTTGAAACCGAATATGGTTGGTTTGGTGGATAGTTGGCAGAAACGCTATTGAACAATCAGCTCGTCCTTGACAGGCACGAGACAAGTCTTGCGAACCATTCGTAAAATCTTCTTGGCGGACGACTGGCTATCGCAGCGGCCGGCGACCATCAGTTCATTGTCCCGTTGCAGCAAAGCGACTTCGCATGCGGGGAACGCTTCGCGAATCGAGGCGTTCAGCAGTTCACACTTTTTGTGCAGTGATTGACCGGATGTCTGGACAGGATCATTGACGTGAATCTCAAAAGCTCGGCCCCGCGGCTTAGCACCAGGTTCCTTGCCGTCAGCCAACACAAACAGCTCGGTGACACCCGCGCTGGTACCAATCAACTGGACTTTACGCGGTCCCGTCGCAACCGCCTTGCAAACCGCGGGGTCGGCAACCCGGATGGATTGTAAATCACCACCAACGGTCAGTGACCGCACTTCGGTCAAATTCAGCTGCAAGGGAGTCACACCGGATGTTTGGCGGTAGGTTACAGCCGTCGGATTTGGTTCAAATTCGGCAACGGCGTGGACCGGCGCATCGACCGCTGCCCCATCAAGCGTCCGTTCGATTTCTAGAGGCACCGTCTTGACGGCAACAGGTGGTCGATACCGCTTTACCGGCTTGGTTCTTGGAGTTCTGCGCGCTAGTTCGTCCACAACCGGCGGCTGATTTATGATCGGCATGGCGACGGTCGGCTGGGGTGGCGAATCGAACCGGATGGGTTCATCAATCTCGCTCTCGTTTGAATCTTCGACGGGGGTGGACGATTCATCAAAGGAGTACAGGATGGGAGTTCCGTCGACGCCCAGCTCGATCAATTCCTCGTCCGACGTGTTTTGGGGTACAGTCTCGACCGCCGAATCATGATCGCTAAGCGAATAATGAACTGGCTGTTGTTTCTCGTGACCGTTTTCCAGCCCCGTTTTCTGTGCATCGCCTTGCTCAGCGTTCGGCGACCGTTCACCGGGCTCGCGGATCACCTGATGTTGGTCAGCAACCGTTTGCCGTTGGGAAACCGGTCGTTGCATTGGCTGATTTGGACGAGCCGGGACAGCCGATTCTGCCGGTGCGATCACGATTTC
>JABDKS010000809.1 GCA_013002105.1 Pirellulaceae bacterium
TCCGGACGAGGCCAATCGCATTGCTCCATCGACGACCAGCGCGGACGAATAACTGATCACCATTTCGTCAGGCAAAATTCTGACTGTCTTCGCGGGCACGGTTTTCGCCGGTGGTGGAAAAATCAGATCGGCGATTTGTGTGGCTGTTTCCGCGAGTGCTTCTAAATGCGACCCGGCCACCACCAATGCTTCGCCCTGGTTATCAAAACCATTCGCGTCATTGTCCGGCGGAAAACTCTCGGGGACCCGGTATCCGCCCAACGAAAAGAGTTGGTCAATCGTGGCCGCGTATTCGCGCCGATTGAGTCTGCGCAGTGGTGTTCCACCGATCGGGCTGTGTTTGCAAAGTGCCTGGTCAATCCAGTTGGTCAGTTCCGCGCGTTCGTCGGGGCTGGGTTGATCGGCATCGGGTGGCGGCATGATGCCTCGTGAAACCATCTCGTGGATGGACTCCCAGCGCTCAATCGATTCCGACTCCTGCCAGTCGACCGCGGCCAGTTCGATCGACAAACCGCCCTCGCTTGCACCGTTTGCATGACAATCACCACAGTAGGTTTGCAGTAATTTGACGACCGGCTGGTCGATCGGCTCGGCACGGATCGCCACCGCGGACGACACGCACGCAACGATAGCAATCAGAAACCGATTCACAGCAATTCGACAGCGAGGAGGGTAGTTGGCGACATGACTACAATTCAATTCCGCGTCGTGCGTTGGAGAATGTTTCGGTCTCCACACCAAGTTGTTGCAGGACGGAAATAAAGACATCACCGAGCAGCATTCCGTCTTTCGCGGTCGGGTCGCCGGCAATGTGTCGGCCGTGTTTGAATCCGCCACCGGCGACTAGCGTTGGCAGATCCCGGTTGGAGTGTCGACTGGCGTCGCCCATTCCTGTTCCGAAGAGCACGATTGTTGTGTCCAGCAACGGTCGACCGTCGCCATCGGTTTTCTCTTTCAATTGTGACAAGAACCGGCCGAGACATTTCATGTGTTCGGTTTCGACCCGAATCAAATCACGGATCAGATCGGGATCGTTTCCGTGATGCGAAAGGGCGTGGTATCCGGCACGCATCGTCTGTCCATCCAATGTAAAGACTTGCCCGAGACCGGCGATGAACAACGTCGCTACGCGCGTCGAATCGGTTTGCAACGCCAACGCCATTAAGTCGAACATGATTTGTTCGCACTCCAACATCATCGTCGGCGCGATCGGATCGTAAGGGGGCAGTTCGTAGTCGACTTGGGGCGCATCTTCTGCCAAATGATTCAGCTGCCGGCCCATGCGTTGTTCTAATTCGCGGAGAGACGAAAAGTACTCCGAAAGTTTATGTTTGTCCGCCGCGTTGACTTGTCGCTGCAGTGATTTCGCTTCGTCACGAAGTTTATCCAGGGCGCTGCGGCCGCTCTTGAGTAGGTACTCGGTGCGTGCCCGGTCGTCGGCACTGGCAAACATCTTGCCGTACACAACACTGGGGCGGTTGATCATCGGTAGCGGTACGCCACGTCGGGTGAACACCATTCGCTGGCGAGGAATGTCGCCGGCGCAAAGTTGTAACGAACCATATCGAGTGTCCTTGCCAACTTTCTCCGCCGCGATTTGGTCCAGCGAGACACTGCCGATGGTTTGACCACACAAATAGTTGTCCCAATTGCTGTGACCGTTGCCGGCACGATGGTCCAGCCCCGAAAAGACTGTGAATTCGTGGCGATGCTGATCAATCGGTTTCAACAACGGCGTGACGTCGTAATCAACTCCGGTCCTGGTCGGATAGAACGCGTTGCGATAGAGACCCAAGTTGGACCCTACGCAGATCAGCCGCTTGGCTTTTGCCGATGACTCGGCGCCTACGGTTGTTTCGGCTGCCACGGCCTGCCGAGGAATCGACTCGAGCGCCGGTAGTGCGAGTGTCATCCCGGCCGATTTCAATAGTCCGCGCCGTGCGTTCAAACGTTGGTTCATGGATCTCAGGTGGAGCTTGGTTGATCGCTGGGGCGAACCGCTGCGGGAGGTAGGCTTTACCTAAAAGTCTGCTTTTGCAATCAACACTTTACCCTCCCGCGCGTATGACTTTCTATTGGAGAACACGCTGTCGCGGGAGGGTCGGTGGTGAGCCTAAGCGA
>JABDKS010000810.1 GCA_013002105.1 Pirellulaceae bacterium
GATTTGGTCGCGAGGCTGTTTTTGTCCGTAATGAACACTCGCCAAAACCCAATCCGCCTCCGACAGGACGTCGTCGGGCAAATCCATCCCGCCGCGTTCCAAGATATCGCATTCAATCCCCTTCAAGATCGTCAATCGACCGTCGTACTCAGCGCGAACCTCGTCGATCATCGCCCACTGCTCACGCAACCGTTCCGGCGTTAGTCCCATCGCCATCGATACCCGCTGGCTATGATCGGTGATGGCGATGTACGACATGCCTCGCTCGATCGCCGCGTCCGCCATATCACGAATCGTTCCCTTGCCGTCGGTGGCGGTTGTGTGCATGTGCAAGTCACCGCGGATGTCCGACAACTCGATCAGCTCGGGCAACTTGCCTGCTGCTGCCAAATCGAATTCCTGCCGGTCCTCTCGCAGCTCCGGGTCGATCCAAGGCAAGCCGATTGCCGCGTAAACATCTTCCTCACTGGCACCGGCAACCTGCGATCCGTCGTCCAAACGGAACACGCCGTATTCATTGATTTTCAATCCTTTTTCTTTCGCGATGCGTCGCGTGTGGATGTTGTGAGCCTGCGAACCGGTAAAGTACTGCAGCGCCGCACCAAACTGGTGGGGCTCGACACAGCGCATATCAACCTGAAACGCTTTTCCGACACGAATTGAGATCTTCGTTTCCCCACGCCCGATCATTTGTGATGTGTCGGCGTACGACTCCAAGTGATCCATCGCCGCGTCGCGATCGTTTGCCACGACCAACAGATCCAAGTCGCCGATGGTTTCTCGGCCGCGACGGTAGCTGCCGGCCCACTGCATCTGAACAATCGCGCCACACGATTTCATGTGCCCACCGATCAATGCCGCCAATTCATCGCCGGTCGACCAATAAATCCTTTCGGCTGCTTGCTGTGCGATCGCAATTCCGTCCAAAATCGCCTCTTCGGTTTTCTTGCCAAACCCCTTCAACTTGGCAACCGAACCTTCCTGGCAAGCCTTGCGAAGATCATCCAGACTTTCCAATTCCAACTCTTCGTGCAACTTGGCTGCCTTCTTTGCACCCAGACCGGGGATGCGAGACATGGTAATCACAATCTCGGGAACTTCGCCTCGCAGTTTGTCCAGTTGCGGCAAACCGCCGGTATCGATCAACACCTGAGTTTTTTCGACCAACGTCTTACCGATACCGGGAACATCCGACAGCTTGCGGCTATCGTCACTTAAGATTGCCGCGACGGACTCGTCCAATTCGCGGATCGCCTTGGCACCATTGCGGTAGGCCCGTATGCGAAACGGATTTTCACCCCGGAACTCCAGCAGTTCGGCCATTTCCTCAAATACGTCGGCAATTGCGGCGTTATCCACACACGATCTCCAAAATTTTTCACAGTCGTTGATCGCCGCTGACGGCAACATTCAGTTCAAGTCTCTCGAGATCTCATTCTAACGAATCGACGGGTTTTGATAATCGATCACACGGCAATTGGCACACGACAAGCCCGTTGCATAGCATAGAGCCTATGATTCATTCCGCCGACGTCCTTCGAAAAATCAAACTCGAATCAAAAGCCGTACAACAATCGATCGACCAGGCTCGCGAATTGGATCGGACACATCCCCTGCGCATTGGCGATCTTGTGCAGCGTCAGACTGATTCGTTTGTCGATCTAGCCCAGCACTATCTGCCCAACCTGTCGCACCAGAGCATGCAGGACGCGTGGTGCGAGGTCCGCGCTGAAATCGGCGACGTGCTCTTACGCAAGCACGACCACCGTCGGCAACTGCATGCCGAATTGGAAAGTACGCGCAAACAGCGTGAAAACTTACAGTCAAATCTCGCGATTGTCCGCGAACAGTTAGAACACAGCAAACTGGTTCTCGGTTGCAAAGTCGGCAACGTCAACAAATTGTTACGCGATGATCCTGTCGTCCGGAACTGTCACCAAGAAATCGCCAAGTTGGACAAAGAGCTGGACCAATGTCTCGCCCACCTGGAGGCAGCAAACCAAGACGCCAACACCAAGCTCCCCGATTACGAAGAGTCGTTCCTGTTCCAGTATTTACGCGAGCAAAGGTTTGGTACCTCCGCGTACCAGGGCAGTGGAATCGAGCGACGTTGGGATCGCTGGATTGCAAAGCTGGTGGATTACAAAAAACACAAAGCAAGTTTTGACTATCTTTGCAACACACCGATCGAACTGAAAAGAATCGTCGAGCAAAAACAAAAGCGGTATGGCGAGTTATTGACGCATCTCAAGGACGCTAAGCAGCGTGCATCGCGTCAGCATGGCGTGAAAAAACAAACGAAAACTTGGGACGAACTGCGGGAAAAGGTTGAAACCATCGAGCAGGCAATTGAGGACAATCTCTGGGAGCAGTGCACCCTTGAAGATCAAATCCACCAACTCGACCAGATTAATGGTGACTACTACGACCAAGCGATCGCCATCTATCAACAGTTTCTTGACAAACAAGATCCCGATGTACTGCGAGTCTATGCGGAATGCACCAAGTCACCCCGTGACGATGAAATCTGCGCAAGACTACGCAACATCTCTCTCGATATCGACCGAGAACGCGAACAGGCCAAAGATCGTTTCTTGCAGATTGTCGGTTTGGAAAAATACCGGTCGGTACTGGGCGAAATCTCACAACGCTTGCAGGTCCATGTTCTGCAAACGGTGGCCGAAACCATCTTGCGTCCCGATTTTGATTTGGATTCGCTGCTTTTGGACATTCGTCGGCGACAACTGACACCGGACAATGCCTGGCGATTACTTCGAGAATCCATGGTCAGCCCCTGGACCGCGTTTCGTGAGAATGTCCCCGCAAATCGAACGCGAATCGAACGCCCGGTCAACCGCGTTCCAACGGACGTCGAAGACGATTGGCGATACTCCTCTGCCAATGGACTCCGACCACTCGAAGCATCGTTTCAAGCAGCATCGAATTTTTCGCCGGTGATGCCCGCCGGTCCTCGTGTAGACACAACCGGAGTCGTACTTTTACCCCGGCTCGAACAAGACGCATCGAATCAACCGGCCAGCTTTACAACACTCGCCGTCTGCCAATCCAAAGCCGAAGCCAAACAGGTCGTCGCTCTGTTAGGTCCCAGTTCGATCGTTTCGTTCGTCCATACGCATCCCACAAAGCTTTCGGCACAAACCGATACAATATTGCCGGCTGAATTCGACGTCGTCGTTCAAACATCACGGTACAACGAAGCGCACAAGCTGTTGGTCCACCATCGAATCGCTCTCGAACGTGAATGGACCTGCGGTACGTGCCAAAGCGAGATCGCACAAGGACATGGTCGATGCTGGCGATGCGGTTCGCATCGCCCTACGTCGCCACCGAAATCGACATCGTCATACCGTCCGTCCTCTTCGCGTCACTCAAATCGGGCGCGCACAAATTGAACGCACGGCGACCCAGACTGCTGGCGACCCAGACTGCTGGCGACCCAGACTGCTGGCGACCCAGACTGCTGGTTTTGAAGTTGCGCGGTATACAAGCACGCAGCGCCCGCAAGTGTGTTTTCCGAGGTTCCGGGGTACTGACACACTTGCTGGCGCTGCATGCTTGTAAGTTCCTGAACATCACTGTTCCAACCTGATTTGCCGATTCAAAACCGGATTTGGGCTCAGAT
>JABDKS010000814.1 GCA_013002105.1 Pirellulaceae bacterium
GGGTCCGAGTCTGACGCTCTGATTCAACAAATCGCGTTTCTTGACGGTGTGAAGTTTGTCGGGTTGCACATCTACGACGGTCACCTTCACCAGCCATCGCTTGAACAGCGACAGGCCGACGCAGGTCAAATCATCGTCGATGTTCGCAAATATGCCCAGCGATATCCTGAAGTCGAAATCGTCGGAGGTGGTTCACCGACATTCGGGATTTGGGCAGGCCAAACCGATTGGCAATGCAGTCCCGGTACGACGGTTTTTTGGGATGTTGGTTACGCGAACGCTTTCCCGGAATTGGAATTCGAGATCGCGGCGGCATTAGTGACGCGCGTCGTCAGCAAACCCGGCAACGGGCAGATTTGTTTGGATCTCGGCTACAAAGCGATCAGTTCGGAGATGCCACTGGAACGTCGCGTGGTGTTGCCGAAAATCGACGACGCAAAATTCGTTAGCCATAGCGAAGAGCATTTGGTCGTGGCGACCGAGCAGACGGACGATTTCCACGTCGGTGATGCGTTGATTGCGTTTCCACAGCACATTTGTCCCACCGTTGCCGACCACGGATTCGCCACGGTTGTGCGTTGGGGAAATGCGACTGATGAGAAATGGCCGGTTACGGCTCGCGACCGATAAGCTACAAAATGTTGCCGCAAAAAGCGGCCGTTCAGACCGCCCGCCCGCCCCGACTGTCGGTCGCCGCGAATAGACTGTAGGACCGAAATTGCATCTATCGTTGGTATAGCACCCTCGCAGGCCTGTACCGGTTGTGACCAAATGACGCCGGGACAGGTTCTGACCTACGTCACATCCAAACAGCGTTTCGTTGAATACTTGATCACCATTGCCCTTTCTAGATTGAAATTGTCTGACAGAACTATGAATCGACTTTGCTGGATTTCGCTCTTCACTTGTGCTTTCGTTTCACTGAATCAATCGGTGCAGCTTCGTGCCTCCGAGTCGCCTAATGTGATTGTGGTGATGGCTGATGATTTGGGGATTGGCGACGTGTCGCCGACGAATCCTGATTGCAAGATCTCCACGCCGCGGTTGCAGCAAATGGCCGACGAGGGACTGACGTTCATGGACGCGCATACGCCCAGTTCGGTTTGCACGCCAACACGGTACGGATTGTTAACCGGTCGCTACAACTGGCGATCGCGATTGGCCAAGGGTGTGCTGAGTGGTACCAGCGAGCATTTGATTCCGGCTGACCGACCGACGTTGGGGCATCTGATGCGATCGGCTGGCTACCACACAGCAATGATTGGCAAGTGGCATCTCGGTTGGGACTGGCATAAGCAAGAGGGCAAGATTGACTTTTCCAAGCCAGTCACCAATGGGCCCGATATCAATGGATTCGACCAATACTACGGTCATTGTGGATCGCTGGACATGCCGCCGTATGTCTGGGTCGATACCGGTCGGATCACGGCGCAACCGGATCGCGAAGAAGGCGTGACCAGCAAACAGGATCCGTATGGTTGGTATCGCAAAGGACCCATCGGTAGCGATTTTAAGATCGAGGAAGTGCTGCCGCATCTATTCGATAAGTCCATCGCACACGTCAAGGAACGCGCCGAATCGGCGAAATCAGGCAAGCCGTTCTTTCTTTACTTGGCATTGCCCGCGCCACACACGCCCATCGTTCCGGTGGCCCCGTTCAAAGATGCCAGCGGGATCAATCCCTACGCCGACTTTGTCATGCAGGTCGATCATCACATAGGCGAGTTACTTGACGCGGTTGAACAAGCTGGAATCGATCAAAACACGTTGGTGGTTTTCACCAGTGATAACGGTTGCTCACCGCAGGCGAATTTTGAAGTTTTGGAACAACATGGTCACGATCCCAGTGCCCATTATCGCGGTCACAAAGCAGACATTTACGAAGGGGGTCATCGCGTCCCGCTGATCGCTCGATGGCCATCGAAGATCGACGCCGGACGAGAGACAACCGCGTTGGCCTGCTTGACGGATATTTACTCGACGTTGGAAGAGATCACTGGCCAGCCTCGCAAAGCACTCGGGGGTGAAGACGGTTACAGCCTATTGCCAGTCTTCAGCGGTGGTGATTCGTCGGGACGCGATGCCTTGATCAGCCACAGCATCGGTGGGTCATTCGCCATTCGGCAGGGTCGATGGAAACTATGTCTGTGCGCCGGCAGTGGTGGATGGAGCGCGCCACGCGAGAATGTCGCAAAAAAGCAAGGTCTACCCCCGATGCAATTATTCGATTTGGAAACCGATCCTGCGGAGACTCAGAATGTCGCGTCACAGAACGGTGATCAGGTCACGAAACTTCTTCGGTTGCTAGAGCAGCAAGTCGAAAGCGGTCGTTGCACGCCTGGCACGGACGTGGAAAATGACCGTGACGTTGCGTTTCTGCCTGCCGGCGTCGAGATGTCCGCGCAGTAATCGCGATTGACGAACGGTCGGATGGGTGACGATCCGCGGCGGGTACTATTTTTGCAAATAGCCCATCAAGTCGCGGATGTCTTGTTCGGTCATCGTATCGAGCAAACCATTTGGCATGATCGATACATCGGAGAGTTTCTGCGATTCGATTTCGCCTCTGGGAATGACGATTCGTTCGTTGGTCGTCAACAACGTGATCGCCCGATTATCCTGTGACTCGATCAGTCCGGTGATCAATCGACCGTCGACCGTTTGCACGATGTGCATCCGATAATCCTTTGAGACTGATGCACTGGGATCGACCATGTTTTCGAGCATGTAGTCGACGTTGTTGCGTTGGGCGCCGGTGATGTCGGGACCGATTTCTCCGCCCTCGCCGAAGAATCGATGACAATTGCTGCACTGTTTTTTGAAAAGTGCCTCACCGCGGCTCAGATCCGCGCCGGCAATCACATCCGCTGTCAGCCACCTTTTCATTTTGTCGATTTCCCGAGCTCGATCTCTGCGTGTCTCACGGACGTCGCCCCAAAGCTCGTTCAAATGGTCCGTAAGCTCCGCATCGGCGAGCGATCGGATTTGGCGGGCCGTGAAGGCGGTGATGTCGGTGACCGGAATCTGATTCGATTGCACCGCGCTGATCAATCGAGCTGCCCATTGATTGCGGGACGCGAGCGTGGCAACGGCCGCTCGTTTTTCTGCCTCCGAAAACTGACCGTAACGTGACAGAATCGCATCGGCGGTTCCGGGCTGATTGAACGCGGCCAGCGAGGCCAACGACTGCTCGCGGGTGGCGTCGTCGTCCAGCATGGTCAGGAGCATCGATTCGATACCGGGTTGTTTTGAATCGACCAACGCCACGATCGCCTGGTTGCGGACTCTGTCGGACTGCTTGGAATCGATCGCGGTGGCTGTCAGAACCTCTACAGCACGATCGTCACCCATTCGCAGGGCAAGTCGCATGGCTTGCTCGGTTACCTGCGGATCGTCGCTGGCACGTAGACGATCAAACGCCTTTCGCCAGGAGGGGGGCATTGCGATGCGACGACGACCTTCCAAACCCAATAGAATTCCGTTTAACACATCCGATGTGACAGTGGGTTCGTTGAAGTCACTGACCCAACGCGAGTAAAGCTCCAATCCATCGTCGCATTGATCCGATTCAGTGATGCGTCGGGCCACATTGATGCGGACGCGGCTGATCGCAGAATCGGTGCCCAAGGAGACGTAGCGTTCGAGGTTTTCGTCGATAAGCGGTTCCACACCGTACCAAATCATCAACGGCAAGTTTTGATCGCTCGCGTCTTCGCCATGACTAGCCAACGACTCCGCGATCAACCAACGATCGGCAAGCGGTAGTCGCTGCAAAAGACTTGCCAGTGACAGTCGGACCAGTGGTGAAGGATCATCGGCAGCCAAATCAGCAAGTTGATTCGCTGTGTGATCCGAAATCTTTCGGCCTTCGCCCAATAGCGTGATCGCCCACGATCGGATGTTTTCGTCCGCATGGGATAGCAGTGCACGCAGAAAGGTCACGTCGGCCTGGCCGATCGAATGCAGGGCCCAGAGTGCGCGCAACTTGGTTGGAATGTGCGTCTGTGTGTCGAACATCGCGTGCAGCGAATCACCGACCGCAGTCAAATCGGATGCCACTGCGCGTTCTTGCAGCAGACGTCGGGCGTGTCGTACGAGCCAGTCGTTCTTGTGAAGCTGCAGAGCCACCAATTCATCATTGGTTTTGCTCGTCAAATCGACTCGATCCAATTGCGTTTTCAGATACGAAATGCGAAAGACACGGCCGGTCTGACGCTGCGTATTGCGCGTGCTGTGGCATTCGCCGGTGTCGGACCAATCAATCACGTAGACTTCGCCGTTGGGGCCGTAGGTCAGCGTGACACCCATGAACCAGGGGTCGTTGCTTTTCATCAAATCCGGTCCGTGCGCTGCCGTGTATCCGGAACCCTGGCGCCGCAGCAAATCATTATTGATGCGCCGACCGTGAATGTTGTTGGTGAACAGTTGATTGCGATAGGAATCGGGAAAGCTGTCGCCCAGATAAATCATCGTGCCGCAGTGTGCGTGACCGCCACCGGCTGTGTCTTCGGCGTCCGATCCGATTCCGTTGCGGACATTGCCAAGCCCGACGAAATGCAAATGGTCTGCGATCGTATCGATTCGCTGGTAGGCGAACTGACTGCTTTTGCGACCGCGCCAGGGTTCGTAGTGGGCACCCTGAATGACTTGGAATAGATGAGGGTTCACGCAGTTGCAAATGAATGCGTGGCCATAGTCATTCCAATCAATTCCCCAGGGGTTGGTCGTGCCATCGGCATACGGTTCCCAAACATGCCGTGTGGGATGGTACCGCCAAACGCCACCGTCGAAACGGACACGTTGGTTGTCGGGTGTTCCCGGTTTGCCGATCATCGACCAGTTGGTACGTCCGTGCGTGGCGTACAACCAACCGTCTGGCCCCCATGCAAAGGCATTGGCCATGTTGTGCGCGTTGGCGTGGTTTCCAAAACCGTCCAGTAGCACCGTTGGCTTGGCGTCGGGCCTGTCGTCCCCGTCAGCATCGGGAATGAAATACATGTACGGTGGAGTCATCACCCAGACGCCGCCGAATCCGATCTCGATGCCCGAAACATAGTTCAACTGATCGTAGAAGACTGTCCGTTTGTCATGTCGTCCGTCGCCGTCGGTGTCTTCCAAGATAACAATGCGATCACCCGATTTGTCCCCATGTTTGGGGTAGTTGTAGGCCTCGGCGACCCAAAGCCGGCCACGGTCATCCAGGCAGAATCCAATCGGCTGCATCACGTCGGGTTCGCCGGCAAATAGCGTGACACGAAACCCGTCCGGGACGCTCATTGTTGCGGCCGCCTCCGTCGGCGGCAGCGGTTGCGCTGCGTCATGGTTGGACTGAGCCGCCGCATCGACGCAGCAGCAGGTGAATACAAGAACAATGGCGAACACAATTCGCATGGATGGATCGTTCGGCTTTCGAGGGGAGACGATGTTGGAAATGGGAAGCGACGGGACAGTGTATCCGCCGCCTGATGGGGGCGTTGTTAGCGAAGATTCGCGTGGCGGCGGTGCCACAGGATGCCCAAGCTTGTTCGAGAGCGACCGGTTTCACACGCGGTATTGCGTTTGGTTATAGTTTACACCCCACCTGCCCGAGCGATCTTGCTCCCTACGTCTCGTTTGAAAACAACAGGACCCCTTGTTATGCAATCCAATTTTCACTGGCTTTCTGCCAGCGTTTTTTTCACTGCCTGCCTTTGTGGTGCCGACACCCTCGTGGCACAGCAGCCGAAATCCGATCCGAATGTGGCGGCGGCTCAGTCCGCGCTGGAGATTTTGCAGTCCAGTGCGCAGTGGTCCGAGCTTTTCAATGGCAAGGACTTGAGCGGGTGGAGCGGTGATACCGAGGGCTATCAGGTCCAGGACGGCAAACTGGTCTGTAAGAAAGGTGGCAAGAATTTGCGAACGCAGCAGCAATACGGTGATTTTGCGTTCGAGTTTGAATTCAAGCTGGAAGAAAGCGGCAACAATGGCATCGGGATTCGTGTTCCCGCCGGTGGTCACCCCGCCCGCGATGGAATGGAAATTCAGATTTTGGATCACGGCGGTAGCCGCTATGGTGGCGAAGCCGAAATGGCCAATGGCAAGAAGCGCAAGATGAGTTGGTTGAAACCGTGGCAATACCACGGTTCGATCTACGGAATCACACCTGCGAAAACCGGTTATCTGAACCCGGTGGGACAGTGGAATAAAGAAACCATCATCGCGATCGACGATCACATTATGGTGATCTTGAATGGTGCGTTGATCGTCGATGCCTTTTTGGACGACACGGTGCCGGTCGACGGTGGCGTCCACCCAGGGATGAAAAGTAAATCGGGCCACATCATGTTCGCCGGACACAACGACCGGGTTGAGTTTCGTAACTTGCGAATCGCGGATTACTCCCCTTCGCCGACCACCGCGAAATCAGAGGCCGACAACACACCGCCGGCGGGTTTCACGAGCCTGTTCAACGGTCGCGATCTTGCTGATTGGAAAGGTCTGGCACACAAGAATGCGAATGAGCGCCGGAATCTCAAGGGTGACGCATTGAACGAAGCGCAGCGGGTCGCGGACGAAAACATGCGGGCTCATTGGAGCGTCACCGACAGTGTTTTGACCTACGACGGTATAGGCCAGAGTTTGTGTACGGCCAAGGACTACGGCGACTTTGAATTCTACTGTGACTGGAAAATTCCACAGGGTGCCTATTCGTGAATCTATCTTCGTGGTACGCCACAAGTT
>JABDKS010000821.1 GCA_013002105.1 Pirellulaceae bacterium
AAAATCGCCATTGACGCGATGAATGCCGGCAAGGATGTGTATGCTGAAAAACCGCTCACGCTGACGATACGCGAAGGCCAGCAAATTCTGGAGGCGGAAAAGAAAACCGGGCGAGTCGTTCAAGTCGGAACACAGCAGCGAACGGAGTTCAGTCAACGCTTCGCACAAGCAGCCGCAATGATGCGTGACAACCGCGTCGGCGATGTCAGCAAGGTCACCGTTTGCATCGGCGGATCGCGAGACGCCATGGTGTTACCCAAATGCGATCCACCCAAATCCCTGAACTGGGAATTGTGGCAAGGGCAGTGCCCGCTGACCGACTATCGCGCCGTGGACGAAGTCGCCGATACGACCGGCTGGGGCGCTGGATTCCCCTTTAGCCGAGCCCACCGATACTACCGTTGGTTCTATGAATACTCCGGCGGCAAGTTGACCGATTGGGGTGCACACCATGTTGATATCGCGATGTTGGCCTTGAACAAGCTGGGTGACGACATTGGTAAGATCACGATCGACCCATTGGATGTCACGCATCCGGTAGAGTTTGTCGACGGCATGCCGCAACGCGACGACATGTTCAATTGTGCCACCAAGTTCAACGTTAAATGTACTTTTGCCGACGGCCTGGACATGTACGTACGCGACAACGCTCAAGAGTTGGGATTTGACAACGGCATCATGTTCGAAGGCAGCCGGGGACGTTTTCTGGTCAACCGTGGCAAGATTGTCGGAGCTCCAGTGGAGAATCTTAAAGAGAACCCGCTACCCGAGGACGCCATGGCCAAACTTTATGTCGACGACCCAACATCGACCGAGGGATTCGGAGAAGACGGTTTTCACATGAAAAATTTCATGCAGTGCATCAAGTCCCGCAAGACGCCAGCGTCCGACGTCCAGTCTCACCACCGCATGTTGAACGTTTGTCACGCGATCAATGTGGCGATGCGATTGGGGCGCAAACTGGTCTACGACCCGAAAAATGAAAATTTCGGCGACGACCAACAAGCCAATTCATTTGTCGCTCGCGAGCAGCGCAAGGGTTACGAGATCACGGTATGAACGTGGTAATCCAGTCGGCCAGTCCCGTGTACTACTGCATTTCGACGTTCTGTCTGTCGCTAGTGCTGTCTGCGATCGCACCGGCACAGGATGTCGTGCCGCTACCTCGTGCCCATGCGCACAATGATTATCTGCACGACCAGCCGTTGATCGACGCACTGGACCAAGGTTTTTGCAGCGTCGAAGCCGATATCTATCTGGTGGACGGTAAATTGCTGGTCGCGCACGATCGTGACAAACTGCAAGCCAATCGATCGCTGCAGAATCTGTATCTCGATCCGCTTCGTCAACGCGTGAGACGCAACGGTGGGCATGTTTTTCCAGACGGGCCAATGTTCACGTTGCTGATCGACATCAAATCGGATGCCACGGACACCTATCGCGCATTGAGCAAATTGCTTGCTCAGTATGATGACGTTTTCAGCAGTGTCGATTCCGGAAAGCTGACGCAGAGAGCGGTCACGGCGATCATCAGTGGTAACCGTGATTTTGATTCCATTCGCTCCGACTCGCCACGCTATGCAGGGATCGACGGGCGACTATCAGACCTGGACAGTAATGCACCGTCGCACGAACTGCCTCTGATCAGTGACCATTGGGGCCGCAATTTTCGCTGGCGTGGCGAAGGCGATATGAGCGATGCGGACAAGTCTAAACTGAAGCAGGTGATCGACAAGGCACACGCCGACGGTCGACGCATTCGATTCTGGGCGATTCCGGACCAAGCCTCCGTCTGGAAAGCACTCAACGAAGCCGGTGTGGACCTGATCAACACGGACAAACTAACGGAGCTCAGCGAGTTTCTGAGAACGACTTCAAGCGAAAACTGACGCCTCCTATGCCAACGCAAGCATCCATCATGAAATCTATCTCGCTGCTGTTTCTCGCCGGTTTGTTATTCACCGCCACAGCGACAGCTCAGAAACCGGAATTTCAAATTTGGCCGGGAGAACTTCCGACCGGTTCGGTGCAGTACGACGATGGCACGATTGCGCAGATGAAAGCCAAAACGACCGACGAGCGGATTGCTTTCGTCGATCGCGCTACTCTGACGCCCTACCCTGCACCGAAAGAGAAAGCCACCGGTTGTGCCGTCGTCATCTGTCCGGGCGGTGGATACAACATTCTGGCGTGGCCCAAGGAGGGACTCGAAGTCGCACAGTGGTTTAACTCGATTGGAGTTTCCGCGTTTGTCTTGAAATATCGCGTACCGCGACGCATTCCCGACAACATCCACTGGGAACCGATGCAGGATGTCCAGCGAGCCATTCGAGTCGTGCGGCGTGATGCGTCCAAATGGAACATCGACCCGCAACGAATTGGAACTCTGGGGTTTTCCGCCGGCGGTCACCTGACGGTCATGTCCGGCGTCCAATTCAAAACGAAATGCTACCAACGCGTCGACGAAGCAGACGATATGAGCTGTCGTCCCGACTTCATCTGCCCGATTTACTGTGCGTATTTGGGCGACCGATACGACGACAAACAAAACGTCGCATTAGGACCGCTGGTAACAGTGACCAAAGAGACGCCGCCTGCATTTTTGGCGGTTACCTGGGATGACGCCCTGCGCGGAGCGCAGTCGGCATTGCTGTTCGCACGACTAAAAGAACACGGCGTGCCTGCCGAACTGCACGTGTTTGCCAAAGGGGGGCACGGCTACGGGCTGCGCCCGTCCGATCGCCCCGTCTCCAACTGGCCCAGCCACCTGCACGCCTGGTTGCGCGAGAGCGGATTCCTTACAGCGGACAAATCAGGCGATTAGCGGATTCGATCGGGCCGAGCGTTTCTTGCTGATAACAAAACTCATTCAGCGATCCAAGACTGAGTTACGCTTCTCACTAACAGCAAACGCAGAAACACAGAGCTTTGCCTGGACAAACTCTGTGTTCCTTTCTGCCTGGGCCGTGACGCCAGTTTGCCGTTGCGGCGACCGGCCCTCTGGTCTCGGCCACTGCCCGCTACCATCCTCCAACAATCGTCGGGCCGGTGATGTCGGGAAGCTCACCAAAAACAAATTCAAAGTTGTCGTGGTCATAGACTTCATTACGATCGGGAATGCTAACCCAAATTTGTTTAGCACCAGTATCGCGTTGAAAGATCTCGTTCAAAAATAGAAAATCCGTTCCCTCTCCACCATCAAACTGCGCCGCGCCCACGACCCAAAACCCGTACTCGCCGTCAATGCAGTCGATTCGGTCATTTCCCGATCCAGTGCTAACCGTCAGGTTGTAACATTGCAAATCTGTGAGTATCACGTCATCGCTGTCGCTGTTCGTCTGGTTCAGTAGTGCTGGACCTATATACGTCTGAGTTCCTCGACGTCTAACGGGCGTCGGATCGAGCCCCGAAATGATGCTTACATCGCCGTAGATCCCGCCCGCTACGTCGATGACATCCTGGCCGTCGAAAGTTTCGACATGTAGCCCCCCTGAGTTCCGGCTATCGAACAGAATCGTGTCATCATGTTCGGTCGCAAAGATGCTGCATTCGTCTTCAACTTCAATGGACTCACAAGTGACGAACGTGGCACCAGTGACATGAATCTTTCGAGCCAAACCATCCTTGATGCTAACGAAGTCCAACCCGCTACCATTGACAATTATGTCGCCGTGCGTGGTTTGAGCTACGTAGTCGTCAATGTAGATTCGATTCGTACCTGAATCAAAGTCCATCCGCATATCATCAAGATTTGTGATCGCACGTGAAACCATCACTTTTCCGTTGACCGTTGTGCCCCACAGACCCTCGACCTGAACGATCGACTTATTGCCCGCTGGCATGACACTCACACACACAGCGTTGTCGTTGTCGTCGCCAGTAATCTGCACATCGTTCCCACTGAATCGAAGCCGCACATCGCCGCTGTTTTGGGCGTTCAGATCCGAGTAGCCCATCATAGCGCACAAAATGGCAAAGCTAAGCTTGATCATTGTTTTCATCGTATCGACCCTATTCATCGTTTTTGAAATCGAGAGCGCTGATCGATTCGAGCGATCGATCTCTACAATTTCAAAAGCGTAGAACGGGATCCGATGTTACCTGGCACGCATTTTGCCGCGTTTTAGCGGGTCGAGCCGCGTTTGATCACCGACATCGTTTTCCATTCGCCCTGTTAATCCAACAAGTGCGTTATCAGACCACTTCGTAATTTGGGCTCGAACCAAGTGCTTTTGGGCGGCATCACCTCGCCCGCGTCCGAGACCGCCATCAATTGCTGGATCGATGTCGGGTACATCGATACGGCGCACGCCCAGTCGCCCGAGTCGACGCGTGCTTCCAATTCTTTGGTGCCGCGAATCCCGCCCACAAAATCGATGCGTGGATCGGTGCGAACATCGTCGATGCCAAAAATCGGCGTGATCACTCGTTGCTCCAAGATCGCCACATCCAAACATGCGATCGCATCACCCTGGTCGATCGATTCGTCCGGCACTCTCAGCAACGACCAACTGCCGTCCAGGTAAACACAGAACGAACCACTATTTTGCGGCACTGGGTTATCGGTCGGTTCCAACGTACCGACCTCGGCCAATCGGCTACGAATTTCGTCGACCGACTGACCGTTGAGATCTTTGATGATTCGATTGTAAGCCAAGATGTTCAACTGACTGGCGGGAAACAATACCGTCAAAAACCAGTTGTACTCTTCGTCGCCGGTGTGATCAGGATTCTGCTCCCGCCGTGCCTTTCCTGCTCGCCAAGCACTGGCCGCGCGATGATGGCCATCAGCCACATAAAACGCGGGTACGCCTGTCAAGGCTGCGACATAGTCGCTGGGCGCATCAATTTTCCAAACCGTGTGCTGCACACCGTCTGCAGCGGTGAAATCGTACAACGGATCGGAGGAAATGGCGTCGTCGACCAACTGATTCAACCCTTGATCATCGCGGTACGTCAAAAACACGGGACCGGCATGAGCGTTCAAGGTCATGACGTGTCGTGTTCGATCGTCTTCCTTGGCCGGTCGCGTGAATTCGTGCTTCAGGATCAAGTTGTTTTCATAATCGTCAACATGACAGCAGCAGACGACACCGACCTGACTCTTACCATTCATGATCTGGCGATACAGGAAAATGCTTTCGCTATCATCCTGCTGCAGCACGCCATCGCTCAAGAACCGCTGCAAGTTCTCGGCCGCCTTTGCATAGATCTCGTCGGCATAAGGGTTCGTATCGGCCGGCAAATCGATGTCCGGTCGAACGACATGCAAAAAAGACTCCGCATTGCCGGCAGCCAATTCGGCCGCTTCTTCGCGATTGACGACGTCGTAGGGAACACTCGCGACCTTCTGAGCATTGGCGGGAGCGGGTCGCACGGCGCGAAAGGCTTTGACTCGGGGCATGGTGGGGATCCGTTTGCGGATAATTCGGGTATTTGTTGGCCACCGTTATACGCAGCCGCAAAAACCTTCGGCAGCCCCTATCAAATTGCCGCGCGCCTGTGGGTACAAATCATCACCGCCGTGCAGAAATCCCGCCAGCCAATTTGACGACATCACCACCTGATCGTTGGTACAATCGGGCCCCTCAATCCTTTTGCTACCTCGGAGAACCACCATGGTGCGCTGGACCTTAACGCTCGCTGTTTGTTTTTTATCGATCGCCATCGCGTTGCCTGTCAAGATTGCTCGAGGCGACGCGGCCAACGACGCCGCTGAGATAATTTCGCAAGCTGGTTTGACCGGTGGGTTTGTCGTCCAATTGGGTGCCGGTGACGGTGAACTGACCACGGCCCTGGGCAAATCACAAACCGTTCAGGTACACGCACTCGTGCGCGATCCATCAGCGATCGCACCGCTGCGTCAAAAACTACGATCGGCCGGCGTCTACGGCGACATCAGTGTCGACCGAATCGATGGCAAGGAATTGCCCTACGTCGACAACTTGGTGAACCTGTTTGTCAGCGAGGAACTCGGGGACGTATCGATGGACGAAGTCAATCGTATATTGGTTCCCAACGGCGTTGCGATGATCAAGCAGCACGGCGAATGGAAAAAAACCGTCAAACCTCGACCAGCAAATATCGACGAGTGGTCCCACTACCTTCACGACGCGACCGGTAACTCAGTCGCCGACGATGACGTGGTGGCGCCACCCAGACACCTGCAATGGGTCGGCAGTCCTCGCTGGTCCCGACACCATGACCGCATGGCCAGCATGAGTGCTTTGGTCTCCACCGGCGGTCGGATGTTCTACATCATGGACGAAGGAAGTCGTATCTCGATCCAGCTCCCGCCCAAGTGGAAACTGATCGCGCGCGACGCGTTCAATGGCAGCGTCCTTTGGAAACGCGACATTGCCGACTGGCAAGCCCACCTGTGGCCACTCAAAAGCGGTCCCACACAACTTTCACGACGTCTGGTGTCCGATGACAAAACGGTCTTCGTGACACTCGGCTACAACGCACCCCTGACTGCGTTGGATGCTGCGACAGGCAATACGCTACGCACTTACGAAGGCAGTGACGCGACCGAAGAAATCATCCACACGGGCGGGCGACTCTTTTTGGTCGTCCGAAAAAGCAAAGCGGAATTACAAGACTACATTCCGCTGCACGGCACGGTAGGCGACCAGGCACGCAGCCGCGACATTTTTTACAACGAAGAACCGCGCGTGGTGATGGCCTACGACGCGCAATCGGGCGAACAACTGTGGGCAAAACAAAGCAAAGTCTCTCCGTTAACGCTGGCCGCTGATGGGACGAACGTCTTCTTTCACGATGGCGAGAAAGTGGTCAGCCTGAATCAAAAGTCGGGCGAGGTTGCTTGGCAAAGCGAGCCGGTGACACGACGTCAATCCTTTACGTTCAATTTCGGTCCACGATTGGTCGTCCACGACGATGTGGTGCTTTACAGCGGCGGCGACGGTAAGATGAAAAGCCTGGATGCCAAGAGCGGCGAAGAACTCTGGAACAGCACGTTCCCCAACAGTGGCTACCAAAGCCCGCAAGATTTGATGGTCATGAAGGGCCTCGTTTGGCTGGCTCCGCTCACGTCGGGCAAAGATTCCGGCGTCTATACCGGACGTGATCCGCGAACCGGCGAAGTCAAAAAGGAGTTTGCGCCAGACGTTGAAACCTACTGGTTTCATCACCGGTGTTACATCGCCAAAGGCACACAGAATTTCTTGATGCCGTCGCGAACCGGGATCGAATTTGTGAATCCCGAAGACGAACATTGGGATATCCATCACTGGGTGCGTGGCGGATGTCTGTACGGGGTCATGCCGTGTAATGGTTTGACTTATGCACCGCCACATAATTGTGCGTGTTATCCCGAAGCGAAATTGTTCGGCTTTAATTCACTCGCGCCGATGGCACCGACTCGGCCGATTCCAGCGGAAGTTCCCGAGACGGGTCGACTGGAGAAAGGACCCGCGTTCGGTGCTCCATTGAGTCGACCAGCGACTGCCCCAAGTGATGACTGGCCGACCTATCGTCACGACTCGGGACGTAGCGGCACCACCACCAAACCGATCGCCAGCAAAGTCGCTGAGAAATGGACGGTCGATTTGGGTGGTCGTCTAACGTCGCCAGTGATCGCCGGTGGGAACGTTTACGTCGCGCAGATCGACAACCACACTTTGTATGCGCTGGATGAATCGACCGGCGACGTCAATTGGACGTTCACCGCTGGTGCGCGGATCGATTCGCCACCGACGATCTCGCGCGGCCGCGTCGTCTTTGGTGGCGCCGATGGTTGGGTTTACTGTCTGACCAACGACGGCCAATTGGTATGGCGTTATCGAGCCGCACCGATGGATCGACGCACGATGGCGTATGAACAACTTGAATCGCTTTGGCCGGTTCACGGGAGCGTCCTCATTCACAACGACACGGTCTACTGTGTCGCCGGTCGATCCAACTTCCTCGACGGCGGACTGCGCTTGATCCGGTTGGACTTGGCCAGCGGCAAAAAACTATCTGAAACAATCATGGACGAGACCAATCCCGAAACGGGTAATAATCTGCAGGAGAAGTTGCAAATTCTGCAGATGCCTGTCGGGCTTCCCGACATTCTTTCCTGCGACGGCGAACACATCTTTATGAAGTCGCAGAAGTTTGATCTCGAGGGCAACCGGTTAGAAATTGGACCCAACTCGGGTGACTTCGCCGGCCAAGCTTCCAAGCAACGTGGCAAAGACGCTCACATCTTTGCCCCGATGGGTTTTCTGGACGACACATGGTTTCACCGTTCGTACTGGGTGCTCGGTCAAAGTTTTGCCGGCGGTCATGGCGGCTATTATCAAGCCGGTCGTTTTGCTCCCTCGGGCCGCATTCTTGTGAAGGGCAACGGCTACGTTTTTGGCTACGGGCGAAAACCGCAATACTTGCGTTGGACCACCACGCTCGAACATCAACTCTTTGCCGCGGATCCCAATCCGCCTGAGATTCCGGCTGGATTCGGCAAAAAAGGTGGTGGTGGAGCCATTCCAGGTGCTTACGCACAATTTCCAAAATCACCCAGCCTGAACCCCGCTGGTAAACCGTTGACGATCGAAGCCTGGGTGACGACAACGAAACCGCAAGGTGTTGTTGTTGCCCGCGGCGGCCCGGCGGATGGATTTGCACTGACGCTCGAAGGAGGTCGCGCGACATTTCATGTCCGTTCTGACAATGCCTTGACGACCATCCAATCAAAGAAACGCATCGTCGGCGGCTGGCATCATCTTGCCGGTGTATTGAGCGAAGACAAATCGATGAAGCTGTATTTGGATGGCCAAATGGTCAAAGAAGGAACAGCATCTGGATTGATTAAGAACGATCCTGCTCAAGCGATGGAAGTCGGTGCCGATGGGCAAACCGCCGTGGGCAACTACAAGTCACCCATGCCGCTTACCGGAATTGTCGACGAAGTTCGCCTCTATTTCGCCGCCGCGACCGATCAGCAGATCGCGAGCCGATACGCCGATGGCAGCGAAATCTCCGCTGATGCGGTTTTGGCAGTCAGCTTCGATGATGGGTCGGCGCGCGACCATTCCGTCAAACGAAACAATGGCACACTGGAAGGCGGAAAACTGGTCGACGGCAAATTCGGCAAAGCCATTCAGTTTTCTGCGAAGAAGCAGGGCGGCAATGCGACCAGCAAGACGGGCAACAGTTTAGTCGATCCCAAGTGGGCTCACGATATTCCGATCTACGTGCGAGCGATGGTATTGGGCGGAAACAACCTTTTCATCGCGGGACCGCCCGACTTAATGGACGAAGAAGAGACGTTCAAGCAATTGACCGAAAGCGATCCACGTGTTCAACGATTACTGGCCAAACAGGACGAAGCACTCGAGGGTGATCAGGGTGCGCAGCTGATGTCGGTCAACATTTCCACGGGAGAGATCGAAAATACCGTCGAGCTTCAATCACTCCCGGCCTGGGATGCATTAGCCGGTGCCAACGGCAAGTTGTTTCTATCCACCCTGGACGGAACCGTCATCTGTTTCGGCACGCCATAATCGCTATTCGCCCCGCGAACGATCACAAACCCATCGCCGCAGTTCGCCCCGCGAACATTACAATTCATAGTCGTTGTTCGCTCCGCGAACATTACGAATCCATCACTGTCGTTCGCACCACGAACCATCACCATCCTTCGCACCGCGAACCGCCACACCAATCCACTACAACCAACCCGCCAATTCACGCTCAACGGCTAACCTCGTCCGTCATGCCCCGCATTCTCTTTCCCATCGCAGGTTTGTTCGTCGTTGCGCTCGTCCACGCCTGCAACATTCCGGTTTTTCGATACGCCTTGGAACGGTGGCGACCCGACCCCTGCGAAATCATTGTGTTTCACCGCGAACCGGTTACGAAATCTCAACATCAGACGATCGGTTCCCTCGAAACGCTCGCACCGACATACGACGGTCCCACCCATTTACGCGTGATTCTCTCCAACGTCGGGGGCGATCAAGAACCGGACCACCGTGAACTGTGGCAGTCGCTCCCTGACGATGCGAAATCCAAGGCAATCCATGAACCCTACACCGTGGTCCGCTGCAAAGTCACGCAGGGCCGTCAGGTCAATGTTTGGCATGGACGGCTAAGCGAAGTGAAGGCACTGGGAATTACCCAGTCCCCGGCACGAGATGAGATGAGCCGTCGATTGCTGGCGGGGGATTCGGTCGTCTGGTTGATGATACGCTCGGTCAACGAATCCAAAAATGCAAGAGCGAGAGATTTATTGAGAAGTCAATTCGAGACCTTGGCCGACAAGATCGAATTGCCCGAAGGAGTTGGGTTGCCTGGATCAGAACTTTTTGCCGACGTGCCTTTGTTGTTGAAGTTCAGTCTTTTGGAAATTGAAGCCAGCGACGCCAAAGAACAATTCTTAATTAAGCTGTTGACCGGTATGCAGCAGGAAGCTTTTGCAGCGGGCGAACCGTTACTTGTACCCGTCTTCGGACGCGGACGTGCATTGGCCGTCATCCCGGCGAGCGACCTGAACGAGCATCGTATGGAAGATCTCACCGTATTTCTCAGCGGCGCCTGTTCGTGCCAAGTCAAAGAACAGAACCCGGGATTCGACCTATTGATCTCGACCGACTGGGACACAGAGTTATTCGGAGCCGACGGCGAAGTCCCGGCCGACACCCCCCAACGGCAACGTCAAACAAGCAAGCCCAAGCTCCTAACCATCCCCAAAGGAAAATAGTCGTGGTTCGCTCCGCGAACCAAACGAAAACCAACACAGAGTCGTGGTTCGCTCCGCGAACC
>JABDKS010000837.1 GCA_013002105.1 Pirellulaceae bacterium
GGCTTGAGATCCGAACAATCCGAGCTCTTCGCCACTCCACGCCGCGACAATCAAATCCCGTTTGGCCTTCAATCGACCAGCCGCTTTTTCATTGGCCAGATACTGCGCGATTTCCAACATTGCACCGACACCGCTGGCGTTGTCATCAGCGCCAACATGAATCGCGTCCTGTTCGTCATCTTTGGCCAATGAATTGCTGCCGCCCCCTTTGCCCAAATGGTCGATGTGGGCACCAAGTACGACGACTGGAGCAGAAAAATCGGCCTGCTCGCCGGCCGGCAACCGGGCGATTACATTTCTGCCCGTGCCCCGCTTTCGCTCGATGCCGACCGTCGCGGCAACTTGCACACCTTCGAGCTCAAAGCCCATCGCCATCGAACCGTCGTCGATCGACGACTGGCTTTCCTGCAAATCTTCCTTGACCAATTTGAACATCGACATGGCCACGTCGTCACTGACCGACACGACGCCGATGCTCACGTTGGCTTGAGATGCATCACGATCAAAACGAATCAGTTCGTTCTTGTAATTGCTATTGGGGCCAGCGACAAAGATGATGCCGATCGCGCCCATGTCGCGAGCGATCGTCGCCTTGCGGCGCGGCGAACTGTAGCGTGCCATCTGTTGCCTGCGCTCAGGCGTGATGTCCTGGGGCAAATCTCGCAAGACCATCACCCATTTCTTACGGACATCCAGGTGGACATAGCTGTCGTATTCCTCCACATCCTCGCTGGTGGGAACTTGCATTCCGTAACCGGCAAAAACAACACCGGCAGGACCGGTGCGGCCGTCCTCAGAAAACGACAGCGGCCGCCAATCTTCGTTGATTTTCAGCGTGGCATCGCCCACGGTCATACGGTTCTCATCCGTCAGCGACGAACCGGCGGGGAAATCAAACGAATGGAAAAACGTGCCATCGTCACCGGCTGGCTCCAGTCCCAGGCTTTCCAAATAAGCCGCCACATAAGCGGTCGCCCGTCGTTCGCCTTCGGTACCTGTCAGCCGGCCGCCTAGCTCCGGACGTGTCAAATAATCAACGTGTCGCATGATATCGGTGGGCGAAAACTCCGGCGTCGACTCGCTGGCCGCTGCGAGCGCTGCTTCACGATCCTCTGTTTGACCTTCGCTCAATCCAAGTTCGCGTCTGATCCGCGCATCATTCCAATCGCCGACGTAAATCTGTGATTGCTTCTTCACACGATTCGTCGTCCACGACAATTGTTTGCCATCGGGCAGGAAGACCGGCAGACCATCGAATCCTTCGGTGAAGGTCACACGTACAGGTTCCCCCTGGCCGTCGGCGCGAACGCAGTAGAGTTCAAAGTTCGCGAAGCCATGTTTGTTGGTTGTGAAAATCAGATAATCACCGCTCGGATGATAAAACGGCGCCCAACTCATCGCGTTGATTTCCGTCAGCCGTTTCACATCCGTGCCGTCGGTGTTCATCGTATAGACTTCCGCGGTCGCTCCATCGGGAGCAAATCGACGCCAGCAAATTCGTTTTCCATCGGGCGAGAAAAATGGCCCACCGTCATAGCCCGGCTCATCGGTCAATCGCCGCACGTTCGTGCCGTCCGCGTTCATGATGTAGATGTCAATCATGAATGCAGGATCGATCTTGAACATCTCCTGCTCGCGAACCGTCAACGCACGACTGTACGCCTGCCGATTGGATGCAAACACGATCTGGTTCCCATCGGGACTGTAACTGCCTTCGGCGTCGTAGCCTTTTGCTTCGGTCAACCGTTTGTAATCGCCCGATTCGTTCCGCTCGTAGATCTCGTAGGTCTCGTCATAGTCCCACGCGTAGCGACGTTGCTTACCGGACTCGCGCAAGTTCAATTCCTCTCGCATTTTCGTACGAGCCGCCGGGTCATCTTGCGTGCTGGCAAACAAGATGCGATCTCCGGTGGGATGAATCCACGCGCACGTCGTTTTTCCATATCCGGGCGAGACCTTTTCGATATCACCGGTTTCTAAATCCGTCACGTAAATCTGATAGAACGGGTTGGCCGGGTCTCGCTCACTTTGGAACACCATTTTGCGTCCGTCCGCGCTGAAGTAACCCTCGCCGGCGCGTCTGCCTTCGAAGGTCAGTCGTCGCA
>JABDKS010000870.1 GCA_013002105.1 Pirellulaceae bacterium
GCTGATAATCGGGTGCACACCTGGATTCCTAAGACATGACATTACCTGCCTCCAAAATTGGCAAGATGGTTGCGAGCAGAAGAAAGCCGACGAATACGGCTAAGAAAAGAATCAAAATTGGCTCCAGGAGAGCTGTTAAACGCGCTGACGAGGTAGCCAATTGCCGCTCGTAGTCGTCACTTAGACGCAGCAGCATTTCGTCTAGCTTACCCGATTCTTGACCAACTGAAAAAACACGCACAGCCAAGGGTGGAAAGACATTACTGCGTTCGAGCGCCGTTGCGACTTCCTCACCAGCTCCGATTCGATCACCGCACTCTTGCAGTGCATCTCGGAGGACGAGGTTATTGGTGGACTTCGCTGCCAGATCGACGGCCTTGGTCAATACGACCCCGCTGCGAGTCAGCGTACCGACGATCATCGCGATCCGAGAGACACCCTGTTTGACCGCCATCGGTCCAATAATGGGTAAACGCAAAAACCAGCGGTGAAATAGCCGGCGCCCGGCGTCGGTTCGCATCACGAGCGTCAGCGAAACCAATCCCGTGATCGCGATCAGCGCCAGCAACCACCCGTAAGTCATCAGAAGATCGCTGAACGCTTTGACGATTTGCGTCGGCCAAGGCAGCGTGTCTAACGTCTCTTGCAGATTCTCCAACAACGGCGGCATCACCGACGTCATCAGAAACAAGGCAGCGGCGGTACCGAACACGATCAAAAACACGGGGTACATCAACGCGGTGAAGACTTCGTCTTTCACCTGCTGCATTCGCTGCTTGAATTCCGCCAGCGTGGTCAACACATGCTCCAGCGTCCCGGAGTTTTCACCTACTTCGACCAGATGAATGGATGCCGCATCAAACAATTCACTTTGTAACGACATGGCTTCCGCAAGACTTGACCCGGCAGCTACACGATCCCGCAAGTTCAGCATCGCCATTCGGAACGAGCCTCGCGACTGCATCGCAATCGTGTCGATAGCTTCCAACAGCGGAATACCAGCATGTAGCAACATTGCCAGTTCGTGAACGCTAGTGGCCCATTGCTGACGGGCGCGGGCCATCATCAGCCGCGAAAACAACCCAACGCGCTGTGCCGATGCGCACGGTTTTAAGTCTTGAACTCGAACGCCACGCGCGCGCAACAGATCACGCGCCTGTCGAGGCGTTTCGGCAGCCACCGTTCCTTTGGTCGGTAGGCGTTGCTCGTTGATTCCGCTGTACGCAAATACGGCCACGCGGACCTTTCCAATACTGAATTAGACTTCTTCGCCAAGGCTGGTCACGCGAAGCACTTCGGCTTGCGTGGTTTGGCCCCGTTGCACTTTGTTCAATCCATCGCTGGCCAGCAGATCCATGCCCGCCTCCATTGCTGCTTGTCGAATCTCGGCAGCATTTCCGTGGCTCTGCACGAGACTGCGACATCGATCGTCGACGACGAGTAATTCGAACAGCCCCAGTCGACCTCGAAATCCCGTTTCGCGACATCGATGGCATCCCACCGGTTCAAACTCCCCTGGATGCGTTTTGCTGGGTCGTTTGCAATCGTCGCACAATTGCCGGACAAGCCGTTGTGCCAGGGCGCTGACCAGAGAGCTCGCAACCAAATAAGGTTCAATCCCCAGGTCAAGCAATCGCGTGACAGCGCTGGCAGCATCGTTCGTATGCAGCGTGCTAAATACAAGGTGCCCGGTCAACGAAGCTTGAATGGCCATCTCTGCGGTTTCTTGATCGCGGATCTCACCGACCATGATGATGTCGGGATCTTGCCGCAGTACGCTGCGCATCCCCGAGGCAAACGTCATTCCCTTTTTTTCATTGATCTGGGTCTGACTGATCCCCTGCAATTGGTACTCGATCGGATCTTCGAGCGTCAGCACATTCAAGTCTGTCGTGTTGATTTCTTGCAGGGCACCGTACAGCGTTGTGCTTTTGCCGCTTCCGGTCGGGCCGGTTACAAGTATCAGTCCGTGGTCACGACGAATGAGTTGCTGCCAGATCTTGAGAGTCGATTCCGGCATGCCCAGTTCGTTCAGCGTGTACAGCCGGGCACTTTTGTCCAGCAACCGAATCACAATACGTTCGTTGTGGCTGGTTGGTAGCGATGCGATCCGCAGGTCGACGATTCGATCGCCCAATTGCACGGTCGCACGGCCGTCCTGAGGCAAACGCTTTTCAGCGATATTCATCTTGCCCAAGACCTTGATCCGCGTCAGGACCTCTTCTTGAATTGACTTGGGGACATCGAACGAATCGAACAACACTCCGTCGATGCGTTGGCGCACGACCACGCGATCTTCGTAAGGTTGAATATGAACATCCGACGCGCCAGCTTTGACCGCATCAAACAGCAGATGATTGACCAGCCGAATGATGGGTGCGCGACCCTCGGTGTCCAGTAAGTCTTCTTGTGATGTCAGTGCGGCGATCTGATCGAGAATCAATGATCCATCCATCGAATCAATGACTTGCTGCGCCTGGCTGTTACGATTCGCATACGCGTCGTTAATCGCGGAAAGCAGCGTGGGTTGGTCAACCACGATTGGTAGAAAACTTTCACACAATGCTCGACCAACAATGTCTGAGTGCTCCCAACCATCGCGGTTGCACATCGCGATGTAGCGTTGCTCCTCGGATTCCAACGCGAGCAGCATATGTTGACGCGCGTATCCAATTCCGAACCGCGTCAGGAACTTTCTGATCGGTGTGTACCCACGTAGATCCCCAATCACACCCAATCCGAGAGCAGATGCGAACGCAACTTCCTCCGGCACCATTGGCACATCCCCATCGATCATCGGGGCGATCTGAGATGCAGGGTTAGGTTGGGTTGGATTCGATTCGCCTGGAGACGGCGACGTGTTCATTGGACGAGTTCAGGATGGCTGACTGGATAATCTCCTGGTAAGCATGCCTTGTCAGCTTCCTTGTCAGACAAGAACCGAAGGTCCGCGAATTGAGAATCTCGCAGGACCACCGGACGGATAAACAAAAAGAACGAGGTCGTGGTTTTTGAGTCGTTCGTGCGACTGGTCAGTTCCCGAATCACGGGAATGTTTTCAGCCCACGGCAGACCACTGAACGTGTGACTGTCGCCGATCCGTTTGAGTCCACCAACGATCACGGTTTTGCCATCCGGAATGGTTACCGTGCTGCCGACGCGATCAATTTGTCGCGGCGGAGGCAGGTTTTCAGTTCCGGTTCCGCTGAACGTGCTGAACTCCACATCAAATTCTAATTGAAGATGATCGTCTTCGTTGATATGGGGGGTAGCTGTGATAATCGTCCCCGCTTGCTGATCCCCACCCAGCGAGGTTGTGGAAACGGTTTCGGAGGCATTTACGCTGGAAAACGGCACGCTCACGACACTTTCGAGCTTTCCGGTGCTGTTGTCGTTGACCAGGATTTTAGGCGCGGCCAAGACGCGAGCACGAGTGTG
>JABDKS010000876.1 GCA_013002105.1 Pirellulaceae bacterium
TTCTGGCCACACGGCTGAAACAGCACCTGGCCGAGCTTGTCGACACCTTCGTTCACGGCAGCGGTGACCGGTTGGTGCTCGGGATCTGCAATGGCATGCAGGTGCTGATGCGACTGGGTGTGTTGACCGAGGGCGTCGGCGACGGCAAGTGCGCGCCGGCAACGTTGACTTGGAACAACCACGGTCGTTTCGAAGATCGCTGGGTTCACTTGGCGGTGGACCAGACGCCGTGTGTTTTTCTTCGTAACGTGCAACACATGTATTTGCCGATGGCACACGCCGAGGGAAAGTTTGTCGCCGCCAACGATGACGTCCTCGAGCAACTGCGAAGCGCAGGCCGTTTGGCGATTCGATACACCGAGGGAGAGCAGGGCGGTGTCGAGTCGGAGGTCTTGCCGTTTCCTCAAAACCCCAATGGGGCCGACGCAAACGTCGCGGGTGTCTGCGATGCAAGCGGACGCGTGTTCGGATTGATGCCGCATCCCGAGCGGCACATTGATCCGTTGCAACATCCCTACTGGACCCGCCGCAGCGAACAGCCGGCCGAAGGAGACGGAATGGTGATGTTCCGAAACGCGGTGGAATGGTTCGCGTCGTAGCACAGGCTACCAGCCTGTCTGCCACAACTGACCGGTGCCTCACGGCCCGCGGCTCATGCAACTGGGCGCCATTAAATATTGCAGGCGTCGTTGTCACACGTCTTGCCAGCCAGTTTGTAGCGACGCTTGGCAACTTGTCGGTACAGCCAGCGCCAAAGTGAGGCGGTGCCGGGCAGGTGCAGCGCGGGAGCGGCTAACCAGAGCGTAGGCAAGCGACGCGTCAGATACCGCACCGCATCGGCGCCGCCATGTCGACGTCCTTGCCCGTCGATCACGTACATCTGTTCCATCAACTGCTCGTGCGTCAGGTCCGGGTACCGCTCTTTGGTCCGAGGGTCGTGCAGCGACAGAAAACTGAGCCGCGTCCCAAACCAGTCGAGCCGATGAAGCTTTCGGACCTGAGAACGACAAAAATTGCACTGTCCATCGTAAATGACGACATCGGCGTCACTTACGGCGTCCGGATCCGGTAGTTCTGTGCTGCGAAGCATCCACAACTCGCGAAAAAATGGGGATTTCGCCCTCAATCCACAGGGGCACCTGCCCCTATACTTACCATATGTCATCCAGGGATGATGTCTCGATTGGAGGTCCAATCGAGCCGATCTCCCTTTGTAAAACCGAGATTCCGCTTGCCCGGCAACGTTTTATCCCTGCCGGACCCAGGATTGCTGACATGAACCGTATCGAAAGCAAAGTCCGTGCCGCTCGACGCCGTGTAATTTTGGCTCGTTTTGGTCGAGCCTTGAGCGTGACCCTCTTTGCCGCACTGATTGTGGCGACTTTGGCGATCGCGTTGCCTGCCCTGCGGGCAATGGACATCAATTTCGAAAACTGGGTCTACAGCTGGATCGGTGGTGCAACGGCAGCCGCTTTCCTTGCCGCAGCACTGTATTCGGTCGTGACGGCTCCCACGGTCGAATCGGTTGCCGTGGAAGTCGACAAGCGATTCGGATTGCGTGAACGATTGAGCAGTTCGTTGACGCTTCACGATGAAGAACGCGACACGGAGTTCGGTTTGGCGCTGGCCACCGACGCGGAAAAGCGGGCTTCCCAATTAGAGGTCGCGGATCGGTTTTCGATACGGCCGACGAAGCTTGGGTTGTTGCCGATATCGATCATTCCCGTCTTGGCCATCGTGTTATTGCTCGTTGAGCCGATGAGTGAGTCCAGCGCCAGCAGCATGTCGCAATCGGAACTGCAACAAGCCAAGCAAGTGCAAACCGCAGCAGCACAATTGAAGAAGCGGATTCAACAGCATCGTCGCAAAGCCGAATCCGAAGGGCTCAAAGAAGCCAAGGAAATGTACGAAAAGATGGAAGCGGATCTCGACAAGATCACCAAGCGTCAAGATCTGAATCGCAAAGATGCGATGATTGCGATGAACGATTTGAAGAAACAATTGGATGAGCGTCGACAAGAACTCGGTTCGTCGGAACAGTTGCGGCGGGCGATGTCGAAGATGAGTGGGATGGAATCGGGACCTGGAGAGAAAGTCGCGAAATCGATTGAACAAGGAAACTTTGGCAAGGCCGAAGAAATGGTCAAACAATTGGCCAATAAAATGCGCGATGGAAAGTTGAGCGACCAAGAGAAGCAACAACTGAAAAATCAAGTCGAACAAATGAAGAACGCCCTGAAAAAGGCGGTCGAAGAACACGAACAGAAAAAGCAAGAGCTTCAACAGAAGATCGAACAAGCTCGTCGGGAAGGACGGGGCGAAGAAGCTGCCAAAATGCAGCAACAACTCAACGAGATGCAGCAAAAAGATTCCCAGATGCAGCGAATGGGTCAAATGGCCGAAGCGATGAGCCAGGCTGCCCAGGCGATGGAACAAGGCGACGCGTCGCAGGCGGCGGACGCCCTGGAGCAGATGGCAGATCAATTGGGTGAAATGCAGTCGGAAATGTCCGAGCTGGAAGATCTGCAATCGGCCATGGATCAACTATCCCAATCCAAGAATCAAATGCGATGCCAAAGTTGTGGTGGCGGCGGATGTGAAC
>JABDKS010000881.1 GCA_013002105.1 Pirellulaceae bacterium
CGGGCTGGCGTTTGATCGAATCGCATTGCCTGCCGATGCACCTGGCCCCTATCTACTGAAATTTTCGCTGCAGAGTCGGGCCGGTGGCCAGGGTGAGGTCTACTTTACCACGGACGCCGCGACGATACTGCCACGTGGGAGTCACCAAACCTTTGACGTCAAACACGATGGGCGTTGGCATGATCATTCGCTGAAACTAACCAGCCAAGAGGTCATGCATGCGTTGCGACTGGATCCATGCGACCAACCCGGGCTCATTCGTCTACGCAACTTAAGATTGATTCACTCCAACGGCCATGTGCTGATACGATGGCCACCAGTCAATCAACCGTAATAGAATGCACGACTGCATTTCTCTGGCACACGTGCTTTTTGGCAGAGCCGAATACCTGCTGAGAACGATCAAGGAAACAATATGATTAGTACGACCACGAGATTCTTCGCTCTATTAGTTGCCATGACTTTTGCATACGCCACAACGTCCACTGCGAAGGACCATGGTGACTGGCAGTCGCTCTTTGACGGAGAGTCATTCGAGGGATGGAAAGTCGTGCCCCCGGAAAACGGTGAACGATACTGGCAGGTGCAAAATGAAGAACTGATCGCGGAGAACGAGGACAAGAAGGGGTCGAACTTGTGGACCAAGAAAGAGTACCGCGACTACGAATTGGAACTGGAGTACCAAACATCGTCCGATCGCTACGACACGGGGGTCTTTCTGCGAGGTGATGGTCACCAAGTGCAAATCGGGATCTCAGGCAGTTTGAACCGTGACATGACGGCCTGCATTTATGCACCCAAAGACAAAAAAGGCGGCTATCCGGGAAAATCGGACAAGGTGGCGGAGTTTCATAAAGTAGGCCAGTGGAATCATTTGCGAATCGTCTTGACGGGCAAACGCATTCAAACGGTTCTCAATGGGGAGCCGTTCGTGGATTACACGGGCATCGCGATCAACGACACCGGCCCGATCGGTTTGCAACTTCACGCGGGTCACCACATGAAAATCCGCTTTCGAAACATTCGACTAAAAGTGGTCGAAAGCGCAGACAAAAAGTAATCGCTCCTGTCAGGTGTCCAGCAACGCGTAGCGAGTTTGTCGCCTCATACGGGATCGCTATTGCGAGGAGTATTGGGCAAAGCAAATCGCGAAAAGCAGCAGAAACAATTTCGAGATGCTTCGATCGCTTATTGATGCGGCTGCCAAGCTTTTCTGACGGCGCCATCGAACGTACAATTTCAATCTGGCAATGTGTCCGCTCGATGGGAGGACGAAACAATGTTTCGGACTTGCTTTCTTTGCTGGTTGACTGTGTCGCTCTTTGCTGGCTGGGGCAGTCTTGATATTCCTGCATTGGCAGAGACCCCAGCGGTTGCACCCGGGGCGATCAGTCCGGAGACGCCTTCGGACGCAAGCGCACCCCTGTTGGTTGGGATCACCGTCCACCATCGCGATGTGACAACTCAGTCGGTTTTGGCACAGCGTTATTTTGACCAAGGACTCAATCTCTCTTTCGCCTTTAATCACGACGAGGCAATTCGGTCGTTTCGCGAAGCGGCTCGTCTGGATCCGAAATGCGCGATGGCGTGGTGGGGTGTGGCGATCTGCAGTGGACCCCATATCAACAACGCTGAAATGGACAAACCGAATTCGGTCATTGCTTGGGAAGCACTGCAGAAGGCCCAGGACTTGCAAAAATTCGCCTCCCCGATCGAACGATCGCTCATCGACGCTTTGGCATTGCGGTATATCGACAACGCCGACGAAAATATTGCTCAACGCGAGCAACTAGACAAACGCTATTGTGTCGCGATGGAGCGAGTGCACGAACAGTTTCCCGATGATTTGGATGTCGCCGTCTGGTACGCCGAATCGATGATGAATCTGCGACCCTGGGATCTTTGGTCTGACGACGGCAATCCTCGACCAGGAACACCGCGAATTTTGGAAGTGCTCGAGAATGTCATGGCCAGGCAACCCACTCATCCGGGCGCGAACCATCTATTCATTCACGCAGTGGAA
>JABDKS010000891.1 GCA_013002105.1 Pirellulaceae bacterium
TGATTGATTTTTGACCCGATCGACCCGCCAAACGCAAAAGCGCCGCGACCGCCTTACCGGGCAACACACTGCTGCGCTCGAATCGGTCGTACATCGAGATGACTTCCGGCAAGACTTCCGAATCAAACTTGCATCGCCCACTCGCCTCCAATCGTTGCCGTACGCCAATCAAAGTCGCCATGGTTTTGTCTGCATTGAGCGCCGATGTCGGCACCACGACAAAACGATCTGCCAGCGTTCGATCCCGCTCGCGCAGAATCGCCCACGCCTCGGATGTCATCTCGGTCAATAATCGCACCGGTCGCACATCCAGTTGCGCCCGCAATGTATCGGCTACGCACATCACGCTGTCTCGCGTCTTACCGGCCTCGTACAATCCGAGAAAATCGTCGAAATACAGGATGTGATCGTATCGGTGGGCGTGTTTGATGATTCCCAACACCCGTTCTTGCCATTGACCCAGGTACGACATCCCGCTGATCAATCGGGCGGGTGACAGATGCCAAATCAATCCATGCGTTGCCGCCCGCTTTCGACTGCGACGGGCCCGCGCGGCGCCCTCGATCCGCGCAGTTTTGCCGCTGCCCGAAGGACCAACGAGAACCACGCCGCGCCGATCACCCACATCGAGTAATTGCAGCAGCCGGCGCATGTCGTCGTCGACACCGATCGGTTGCGTCAACTCCGCGATATCGACTCGACTTAAACAACGGCCAGTCTTTCGTAATTCCGCAGCACCGTCGGACACGTCTTGGCCGCCCAAGAATGCGCGGAGCGGATCGACCGGCTCCTTGGGTTGACCGCCAGGAGTGACATCGATCGAAAGGTAATCCACCCACGCTTTTCCGTCGACGCCGTGCGCCGTGACGGGATACTCGGGAACATCCTTGCGTATCTCGTAGAAATGTGACTCGTAGACTTCCTGGGCACGCTGCTGCACTGATTCCTCAGGCAGCACGTCAAACCACAGATCGGGCAGGCTTGGCGAAAAGGCCAATTGACGACCGAATCGCTGTACCGTAACCATCAGCAGCTTCAACCGCGCAGTGCTGTCACGTAAATCCAAATGCAGCTTGATCTGCTGATGCCGAATCTTGCGCGTCTCGTGCCATGCCAAGAGCTCGCGGTGATCGTTGGACCGTCCCAAATCGGTCAAGGTGACCCGTAAGCGATCCGTTAGCGCAGCAAGCACCCGCCCTGTTTCGCTGCCGCTCTTTTCGGGCTGGCGATGGAACAAGGGTCTCGCGACCACCGACGGGCCGCTACCGCTGCCGCGTTGGTTCACATAGATCGGTACATTGATACGCATGAGTTGACGGGTCGGTCAATCTTCTAATGCCGCCCAAATCGTCCTTTCCATCTCAAGTTGCAACTCGGCTTCCAACCACTTTCCCGCGCGATCCATCTTGACGGTTCGCGTCGTCTTGCCCGCCAGATCCAATACGACCTTGTTTTGCAAGTCGTAGCCACGGCGTGGGTTTCCGGACAACTGGTACTCGCGGTTGGGCAACCAACTTGGAGCCGTGTATTGAATCGGTGTTCCCAAATGCTTGCTGATCAACCACGACTGCGCGCGAGATCCCTTTTTGTCACCTTGCTTGATGCTGTGTACTCCGACTTCGCCCAACAACATGGCTTCGGCCCCCCGGCCGCTGAACGTCAGCATCAATCCCAACGTTTCCGGTGGCGGCGACGATAGCTCAGACGGTCGAATCAATCGGTACGCAGCCAGCTTGGGCGCGGTTTGATCGTCGTACGTCAAAACATTCGTCGCCTTGACGTCCAGCGATAGCAGATCGTCCAGCTCCAATTCCGGAGTCAGGATGCTGCTCAGGTCTTCCAAGGTCGTACTTGTGCCGATACGAAACGACGGATCGCGACTCCACCCATCGGTATCGACAACCCGATCCTGATCCTGATCGGTCCGGCCATCGCGCGGCAGGATCGCGTGCGTTTGTAAATCCCACTCACGCATGTCCGCCAGCGCCCGATAACCTTCCAAAAGCGGTTTGGCCAACTGGAGGTTCGGTCCCAACAGGATCAAAGTAATCCGTTGATTGGCCATTGGACGATTGCTATGCAATTCGCACATCATATCCCACAGGCGATCTTTCAAACGGTCGATCGTCGCCCGCGTCGCGTCAACATCAATTGCATCATCGCGATGGTATCGCACCAGCAACCTGGACTCGGCACGGTTCAAATCGCTGCGCAACTTTTCGACCGACTTGATGCGTTTGCCAAGTA
>JABDKS010000893.1 GCA_013002105.1 Pirellulaceae bacterium
GTCAAAGGGTCCTCTGCTTGCAGTGCAAGCGTCGGAATCGCCGAGACGGTCGCGACGTAACGAACAAAGTCACGCCGATCGATGCCGTAGCGTCGATCGTGCCTGGTGCGATGTGGCATGAAACGCAGTCCCAAATAAAACTGGCCGAATGAACAAACAGATGCGTGCCATTCTAGCCACTCCCGCCGTAGCCATCACGCAGCGCAATTCGATGGTCCCAGGCCGCGTCCGCTATCTGCCTGGACGTTCACGCAAACACCCGCGGCGTCCAATCGATATTTGCTGGATTCAACATCCGACGACATTCGTCACCGTGAATGACATTCCTGCCGGGGAACTCCCCAGTATCCTGTCAAGCGATTGTGTGGTTTGAAGCGATTATTTGCCGGTCCACGCTAGACGTGATTGGTGGAATAGACGTTCTGGACGTACCAATCCAGACAAGTTGCGCATGACAGGAGAGCTCACGACCACCCAAGCGAGGATCGTGACGTAGGTTTGCAATACCGCCTCCGTTCAACTGGTACTCATCGATGAATTGCGAATCCTGCTCCGATGTCATGACGTCGGTACACAACCAAGACTATTTCCATTGTCAAAGTTGCAACGCTTACCGGTTCCCGACCGACCTGGCGAATTCGGTCGAACCGATCGCCCCGCTTGGACAGTCGGTCGACGCGGTTTGCCCGAAGTGTCACGTTTCGCTGGAAACGGGAATGATCTTTGACCGGTGGGAAGTTTGTTTTTGCAACAACTGCCGCGGGGTCTTGATCCAAAGCGACTGTGTGCAGGTGGTGACGCACGAATTACGTGCCGCTTATAAGGGTCTCGACGATCCACCACGCACGATTTGCCAGGACGAATTGAATTGCCGGCGTAATTGCCCGGCGTGCGCAAAACCGTTGGATACACACGCCTACTACGGAGCAGGGAATGTTGTGATCGATAGCTGCTGCCATTGCGCGTTGACGTGGCTCGATCACGGTGAGCTCAATACGATGATTCGAGCCCCCGGTAGTCGTCCCGATCGAGATTCGTCGCCCATTGTCACGGCGTACAAACCGGCGGCGACGATTCGCCCTGTCACGATGCTGGAGTACATCGCCGAAGTACTTTGCAAGGTCATCGCGCGATTAACGCCGGCGCCATTACGCTGGTAGTTGCACGCCAAAGTGGCTTACCAAATCGCCCGCCATACGAAGTGCTAACATTGCTGCACTGAAGATGACGAAGCGATGTCGATTTCACACCCGGACCCTCCGCTACTCACCGGCTTTGTTTGCACCGCCAGGCGTCGGCTGTAACGGACGCCAATCGCCGTCAAGCATACCGAAGGACACCTTGTCTTTTTGTTCGGTAAACTCAACTTCACTCAGCAGTGATTGACCGGTCGAAAGATAAAGCCGTTCACCCGCTTTGGATAACTTAAAATTGGCATGCAAGCCTGGAGTATCCTTGCCATCCTCGTCGGCCCAAATCAACAAGAATCCATTGGGTCCAATTTCGCTACCGGCGGGGAATGCCCATTTATGCGCATTGGCTTCGTCGTCGCTAAGATAAAAGCCGCTCAGGTCGACCTTTTTGTCCGATCGATTGTGCAGTTCAATCCAATCATCGAATTCTCCTTGCGGATCTGCCAGCGTGTCTGTGTTGACCGCCATCAGTTCGTGAATCGACACGGGCGAGTCTTGGCGTGTCAGTTGGTCGACCGAAACGACTGGCTTGGCTTTCGCTGACGTTTTGGAGTGAGTCGCAAGCTGTATGTGTCCCGGTGGTAAATCACGAATTGCCTCGTGCCGTAACAAGTACTCTGATCGCTTTTCCGCGAACGCTCTGATGCTTCGGACGTCTTGGTCTGCGGGGATCGGATCGAGTGATGTGGCGGCAAGAAATGCGTCGGTGGTGAACAATTTCCGCGTGTCCTTCGCGACTTCTGCGGAAATCAATTCGCGAGTGTTGCCGACGCGGTCTTTGAGCGTGTCCCAATCCAGTGAATCGTTGGCGATATCGCGAACATACTGGAGATAAAGCGTGCGAAATGTTTTGTTCGCAAGCAACTTGCTTCGCAACGGCTTGCTCGGGTCATCGAGTCCCACCAAGGGATCCAGTTCGACATTGCCGAGACCATTGCCCGGTCCACCTGGTCCACCGCCCGGTCCCCCGGGTCCACGATCACCCCCGGGTCCACGATCCTCTCGCGGTCCCCCACGCCCTCCAAAGTCGGGACGCCCTCCAGTATCGGGCCGCCCGTCCTGGTCCGCCGGCGGACCGAAATCTCTGGGAGGTCCAAATC
>JABDKS010000937.1 GCA_013002105.1 Pirellulaceae bacterium
GACTCGCTGCGAGCGGGCCGAGAGTTCGAGACGAGCGGGACAAATTATCTGAAAACGTTGGCGGTTCAGGAAGCGGTTTATCAATCTGCCGCCGACCGCCAGGTGGTCCGCGGACTTGCCGATGGGAGTGCAGACGGATGAGTCAAATTATTGACTTGAGTTTACCAATCACCAACGAAATGCCCGGCGTCCAGATCGAAGTCGATCGAGTGTTGGAGCGTGACGGTTGGAATGCAACGAATCTGAATTTTTATTCGCATTGTGGCACACACATGGATGCTCCGTGTCACTTTTTGCCGGGCGGTCGTTCGCTCGATCAACAAGATTTAGACGTTGTCTGCGGCACCGCGATCATCGTCGATCTAACACCGGCGGAGCCGAGACAGTTGATCACGATTGACGATTTGGAACCGGTGGCCGATCGGGTTAGCCCGGGGTGCCGATTGTTATTCCGAACCGATTGGTATCGTCGGTATGGCACACCGGCGTATCGTGACGAGTTGCCGCGCATCTCGTTGCCGTTGGCTCAGTGGTTGGTAGACCAAAAGGTGTCGCTGATCGGCGTCGAGCCGCCCTCGGTCGCCGATGTCAATAATCTGAGCGAAGTTACCGAAGTGCATCAGACGCTCTTTCGTGGTGATGTGGTGATTGTCGAAGGGTTGTGCCATTTGGATCAAATTCAATCACCCACCGTTCAGTTCATCGCATTGCCGTTGAAGATCATCGGCGGCGATGGATCTCCTTTGCGTGCGATCGCGATCGACCATGGTTGAGCCATCCGTGCAATCTCGTCGCAAACCTGTGCTCGGCTGCATCGCGGACGATGTTACCGGCGCGACCGACTTGGCACTGAACTTGGTTCAGGGCGGAATTTGTGTGGTGCAAGTGCTTGGCGTGCCAACCGCGCAGCAGCTTGCCGCGGTGGATGCCGACGCGATTGTGATTGCGCTCAAGACGCGGTCGATCGAAAAGGAACATGCGATCTCGCAGTCGCTGGCAAGTTTGTCGGCGCTTGCCCAATTAGGAATCGATCGTTTCTTTTTCAAATATTGTTCGACATTTGATTCGACGACACGCGGTAACATTGGTCCGGTTGCCGAAGCGTTGATGAACGCACTGAATGTCGGGCAGACGATTTTTTGTCCGGCATTTCCTCGCAATGGTCGGACCGTGTATCAAGGTCATTTGTTTGTCGACGATCGATTGCTCAGCGAATCGGGAATGGAAAATCATCCACTGAATCCGATGACGGATTCAAATTTGGTTCGCTGGCTCCGGCTTCAAACCAACGGTGAGGTCGGGCTCTTAGCCTCCATGGATTTGGCGGCGGCCCCTACCATCAGGGATCGACTTGCCCAATTAGCCGAATCGGGAGTCGGATTGGTTGTCGCCGACGGATGCAGTGATGCCGATTTGATTCAGATTGCCCAGGCTGTTTGCGACGAGCGTCTGGTCACCGGCGGTTCCGCGATTGCCAGATATTTGCCGGACGCCTATCGGCAGTCGGGTCGTCTCGATTCGACGGCTTACCAACCGACGCTACCGGATGTTGTTGGACGTAGTTTGATCCTGTCGGGTAGTTGTTCGACGGCCACCAATCGTCAGGTTGCTTGGATGAAGTCACGATGTCCGGCCTGGAAAATCGATGTCTCCACGGTTTGTGAAAGCCCCGATGGCGCGCTACGCAAGGTGTTGGATTGGGCGAGGGCCGCGGAGGAAAATCAACCGTTGCTGATTTATTCGACATCCGAGCCAGAATCTGTCGCTCGCATGCAGGAAAAGTTTGGTGGTGAAGTTGTTGCACAAAAAATTGAACACTTCATGGGCGCGATCGCCAAGGCATTGGTCGACGAACTCGGGGTTCGCAAATTGGTCTTAGCAGGCGGTGAAACCTCCGGAGCGGTTGTCGAAGCACTGGGGATCGAGTCGCTGCGAATCGGTCCGGAGATTTGTGCGGGCGTACCGTGGACCGAATCACAGCAGACCGAATCACAAAGAGCAGAATCACAGGGACGCGAGAATTCCGGGATCAACCGGTTGGCTCTGGCGCTGAAGTCGGGGAACTTTGGAGATGAGCGTTTCTTTGCAACCGCGTTGGAGATGTTGCCGTGAGCGAGCGTGAGATTCGAGAACGGATGGCAATGCACGGACAATCCTTGTTCGAGCGTGGGTATACCTGTGGCAGCTCGGGTAACATCAGCGTTCGGCTACCTGACGGCATGTTGATCACGCCAACCAACTCTTGTCTCGGCCGGATCGACCCCGATCGGATTGCCAAGTTGAACCGCAGTGGCGAGTTGTTGCAGGGTGACAAACCGTCCAAGGAAGCGTTTTTGCATTTAGCGATGTACGGGGCCAGGTCAGGCGAGCAGGCGATCGTGCATTTACATTCGACTTATTCGGTCGCCGTCTCGTGTTTGGCGGATCGCAACCCGGACGATGTCTTACCGCCCATCACGGCCTACTACATCATGCGTGTTGGCTCTCTGCCTCTGGTGCCTTATTTTGCGCCTGGAGATCAGGCCCTCGCTGATGCCGTTGAGTCGACTGCGCGGCGGTCACACGCGATCCTGCTGGCGAATCACGGCCCGGTTGTAGCAGGCAAAGATTTGGACACCGCAGTCTACGCGACCGAAGAGCTGGAAGAAACCGCGAAGTTGTTTTTGATGCTGCAAGGTCAACCGACACGTTTTTTGAATCAACAACAGTGCCAAGAATTGCGTGATCGATTTCCCAACTAAGTTTAGAACTCATAACCCGCTGCCCGGAACCAAAAGATCCGGAACCAAAAGATCTGGAACCCATAGATGACCGACTATCGAATTGCACTGCTGCCTGGAGACGGAATAGGCCATGAATGCATGGACGCGACCCGAGTGGTGCTTGACCAAATGGTCAGTCACGTTGACGAACTTCAACTGACGTTTACGTCTCATCGCGCCGGTGCCGAATTGTACCGTGATACCGGTGTTGCGCTGCCCGATGATGTGTTGAGCGATTGTTTGGACGCGGACGCCGTTTTGTTGTCGGCAATCGGTCTGCCCGATGTACGTAAACCCGATGGAACGGAGGTCCAGCCGACGATGATGGTTGGCTTACGTCGGGCCATGGCACTGCATTCGGCCGTCCGACCTGTCAAACTGTTTCCCGGCGCTCCGTGCGCGCTGAAGGACACGGGGCCGGGGATTGATTTCGTGGTCATTCGCGAAAACCTGGAAGGCCTCTTCGCATCCTTTGGCGGTGGTAGTCGCGTCGGTGACGAAGTGGCAACCGATACAATGGTCGTGACGCGAAAGGGAACGACCAAAGTGGCTGATTACGCGTTTCGATTGGCGGGCCGCCGCAAGGGCCGACCGAGCGATGGAAAGAAGATCGTCACATGCGTTGATAAAGCGAATGTGTTTCAGAGTTTGGCTTTCTTTCGCAAAGTGTTTTTTGATGTCGCCGCGTCGTACCCCGAGATCGAAGCCAACGCGGTGTACGTCGACGCCATGAGCCTTTACATGGTGCAGAACCCGTGGGACTTTGATGTGTTGGTGATGGAAAATCAGTTCGGCGATATTCTTTCGGATCTAGGTGCCGGGATCGTTGGTGGATTGGGACTGGGTCCATCGGCGGAAATTGGCGATCAGCACGCGTTGTTCCAACCATCGCATGGGACCGCACCGACGATCGCAGGAAAAAATATTGCCAATCCACTGGCGACGATCTTGTCAGCCGCAATGATGCTCGATTGGCTGGGCGACAAACACAGTGATGATGCGTGTACAGCGGCGGCCGCGAATTTGGAGACTGCTGTTAGCCGTGTGCTGACCAACGGTGACGTTCGAACACCTGATTTGGGCGGAAACAGTTCCACATCAGACGTGGCCCAAGCGGTCGCCACAGCGTTCACTAGCGTCGTTGGGGCCGAAGCCTAGCGGTGCTGTTGGGTTACGATGACAATCCATCGGGGCCTATTCCCATACGAAACTCAAGACATCTGCCATGAGATTGGTCACTGCTGTTGTCACACTTTGCTGGATTGGATTTTCTGTGATGACTGAAAGAGCAACTTATGCGCAGACGCCGACTGCTGCGTCGCCGTGGGCAATCGTCATTCATGGTGGGGCCGGTGGTGATCCGAGCGGTTGGAATGAAGTGAAGCAACTGGCCCGGCGCGATGGACTCAAGCGGGCTTTACAGAGGGGACGCGACGTGCTGGCCGGTGGTGGTACCGCGCTGGATGCAGTCGAAGCGACGATCCAAGTGCTCGAAGATGACGCGAGTTTTAATGCCGGCCGCGGCGCCGTGAGGACCGAGGACGGTGACGTTCAATTGGACGCGTCGATCATGGATGGCAAAACACACGGCTGCGGTGCGGTGGCCGCTGTCACCAAAACCAAGAACCCGATCTCACTAGCCCGCTTGGTAATGAGTCAAACGAAGCATGTCTTGCTGGTGGGCGCGGGGGCGGATGAGTTTGCCGAAGAGCAAGAGGTCCCGCTCGTCGATCCCAAGTACTTTCTCAGCCGTTTCGACAACACCTACAATCGTGATGCCGCTGCGCAACAGGATACACAAGGTGATCAGCCGCACTTTGGCACTGTCGGCTGTGCTGCACTGGACGTCAACGGGAACTTGGCAGCAGGAACCAGTACCGGTGGGACGTCGAAGAAATTGCCCGGCCGTGTCGGAGATTCACCCATCATCGGGGCCGGTACGTATGCATCCAATGATACGTGTGCTGTTTCCGGAACCGGGATCGGCGAAGAATACATTCGTCATTCGGTGGCTTATGACATTGCTGCCCAAATGCGTTACGCGGATCAATTGTTACCGCAGGCAGTCACCACGATCATGCGCGACCGACTGCAGAAAGGTGTCGGCGGACTCATCGCCGTCTCCCACGACGGGCAGATCGTGATGCAGCACAATACGCCCGGTATGAGCTGCGGAGCAGCCGACAGCAGCGGACGTTTCGAAACTCATCTGTCGCTGCCCGGAGGTGGAATTGGCGACAAGAAAGGTGACCGCGATAACGGAGGGTCGCAATCGAGCGCGGAGAAAGAAATCACCGACTTGTTACTTCAACAGGCAGCTGATTGGAGTCATGGCGATATCGATGCGTTCATGCAACCTTATTGGCGCAGTGACGAGTTGACGTTTTCGTCCGGCGGCAAGATTACTCGCGGATGGGATGCGACACTCGCTGGATACAAGAAACGTTATCCGACCAAGGCGGCGATGGGCAAAACGACTTTTTCGGATCTCGAGTTTCTACCGCTTGGCAAATCGGCGATGCAGGTCATCGGCACGTGGCGACTGGAACGTGATCGAGATCCATTGGGTGGAAAGTTCACACTGATCCTGCGGAAGTTTCCCGCAGGGTGGCGGATCGTTCACGACCATACATCGCTGAAAAAAGACTAGGTATTGTTTCGTGCATATAAACTGGCGGCTGACCCCTTATCCGCCGCCGACCCATTTAGAATTCAGTGCCTAATGCGTTTCATCATCATTGCCGCATCTCTCTTATTGTTAACGCCCTGCGTCGCCGCCGACGGGCCAAGTCGCGGCGAAACGGTCGCCGCGATGCACCGAGCGGTGCGTTTTTTTCGTCAATACGCTTCTGCCGGCGACGGGTACGTTTACCAGCTCAGCGCTGATCTTATGAAACGCGAGGGCGAAGGCGTGGTGGGCGCGACGACTGCGTGGATCGAACCACCCGGGACACCGACCGTCGGACTTGCTTACCTGAACGCATATCGCCTGACCGGCGACCCCGTGTTGCTCGATTCGGCCAAGACGACAGCCCATGCACTGGTTCGTGGCCAATTGGAATCGGGTGGATGGGACAACAAGATCGAGTTCGACGCATCGGAGCGGAAGAAGTACGCATATCGCGTCGATAACAATCGCGGTAAGAAACTTCTTGATACAACGACTTTTGATGACGACAAGTCCCAGTCGGCGATACGTTTCTTGATGCAGCTTGATAACGAATTGAAATATCAAAATGTCGAGATTCACCAATGTGTTCGGGCGGCGTTGGATTCGGTTGTCCGATCGCAATATTCCTGCGGCGCATGGCCACAACGTTTCAGCGAGTTTCCGCAACCGGGCACCGCGGTAGCGAAGCAGGCGAGTATTCCCGAAACGTGGTCACGCACGTTTCCGAAAACGAAATACGCCGAGCTGTACACGCTGAACGACAACACGATGGGTGATTTGATTGAAACGATGCTCGATGCGTGGGAGGTGTATGGAAAACAGGAGTATCTGACCGCGGCGGTCAGGGGTGGTGATTTCTTTCTGCTCGCTCAGTTGCCCGAACCGCAGCCAGGTTGGGCGCAACAGTACGACGCCAACATGCAACCCGCTTGGGCACGTAAGTTTGAACCACCCGCGGTGACGGGTGGCGAATCGCAAGGCGTGATGCGGAGTTTGATGGCCCTGTATGCCAGAACGGCTCCGCACATCGACGATGCAGAACGATTCTTGGAGCCGATTCCGCGTGCTCTGAAATACTATCGCCGATCGCTGCGAGACGACGGTCGGTTGGCGCGGTTTTACGAGCTCGGCACGAATCGGCCGCTCTATTTCACCAAAGACTATCAGCTCACCTATTCCGATCAGGACATGCCAACCCACTACGGATTCGTTGTCGACTCGAAACTCGATCAGATCCAACGCCAACTCGAATCTCTACAAAAGCAAACCACGCCAAGGCGATCAAGGTGGAAGGGTCCTACCGCTACAAAGAAAACGCAATCACTAGCTAAGGCAGCGAGACAGGCGATCGAACAATTGGACGACCGAGGTGCTTGGGTCGAATCGGGTCGTTTGCGCTACCACGGCGACGATGACGATACAACGAAGGTCATTCGCAGTGTCACTTTCTGCAAAAACCTGATCACGCTCGCTGATTGGATCGCCGCGAATCGATAAACGGTTGACGACGCATGACACGATCAACGATCACGGCTGGTACGTTTGCAGCCCGAGCTGATCGCCGATTTGTTGCAGCACCTTCTTCATGCCGTCCAAATTCAGCTGAACCGCTTGTTGCGCATCCAATTCTTTACGATGGCCCAGGATGCCAATCGGACCTTCGTAACCGCTAGCTAAAATGGTTTTCATCATTTGATTTTCATGCACGCCGGTGCCGATCGGTTTGATTTTGTGCTGGTGTTGATTGGTATCGACGGATCCGGGATCTGCCATGCCGTTTAGGTTCAAGCAAAGCAGATAGGGTTTCATGATCCGCAACGTCTCGGCGAAGTCATCAATATGACCGTGTCCATGATGAAAGTTGTAGACGATTCCGACATGATTGGCGTCGTGTTCGCGTCGCAAATATTCGCAGACGGCGACCAGATTTTGCGGTTCGCCACCCCAACCCCCGTGGTTATACAAACCAAGTTTCAGTCCCAGATCTGCCGTGCGTCGAACTTGCGGCATCATCTGCTCGGCGGCCGCTTTGACTCGGGCGACTTGGGACTCGGCCGGCGGCGACGGCAGCGTGTTCCAAATCTGGGGATGAATGTTGTGCCTTTTGATCAGCGGAGCGATTGCATCGTGCCAGGACCAAAACGCAAAATATTCGATCCCGCGTTTCTTGTACTCAATGATTTCTTCTTCAAACGTCGGTACGTGTTCAGCACGCCAATCGTACGCCACTTTGGTGAGTCCCAATTGTTTCACCATTTCGGCTCTCGCGGCCGGTCCTCGTTTTTTCGCGTCAAAGGGAACGATGCACCAAACGACCAAGTTGTCTTTGGCAAAGACACTTGACTTGGGCGTCGAATCTTGAGCGATCAGCGGCGATGAAATCAGGGCGAGGAGGACGCAGCAGGGAATCGGTCGATGCACAGGAAAATGGGCTTTACTGAGAAACGGGACGGAAATTGAACAGGCTCGCGAGACGGGCTCGAATGCCTGCTCCCCCATTGCGGGGACGAGTGGACGATTGTAATGAATCCACGCGGGTGGGTTTTTGCAGGAGAATTCGCCGATGCTAGGACGTATTTCGCTTCTAACGTGGACGGCTGATTTGGCGGTCATTATCCTAGAGGGGACCGCGAAACGCGGTTCCCGCCTGCGAAGTCCCACCTCCCACCGCTGCCCGATCACGTTATGCGTTTGATTCAACGCCGATCGATTGTCTGCATTCTTCAAGTCCTCTGCGGATTTGTTGTGACGCTGGCCGTTACAAATCGCGGATGGACGGCTGAAAAGCCAGTCAGTTTTGTCAACGACGTTGTGCCCATGCTGACCAAAGCGGGCTGCAACTCGGGTTTGTGTCATGCCAAAGCGGGCAACGGTCAGAACGGTTTTGAACTTTCGTTGTTGGGATTCGAACCCCAAGAAGATTATGAGCACATGGCGCGCGAAGGTCGCGCAAGGCGTTTGTTTCCCGCAGCGCCGGATCGCAGCTTGTTGCTGCTGAAGGCGTCTGGCAAAGTGGCACACGGCGGTGGCATTCGATTGCCGCCCGAGTCGGATGGCTATCAGCTGTTGCGCCGCTGGATTCAACAGGGGACGCCATTCCACGGCGAATCCGATCCCGATTTGGTTTCGATCGAAGTCCAGCCACCGCGCGGAACATTGAACAAGGACTCGCAGCGGGAATTGAAAACCATTGCGCGGTACTCCGACGACTCAACGCGTGACATCACTGCATTGGCTCTTTACGAATCCAACGATATTGGAATGGCGACGGTCACCGGCGAGGGTCTCGTAACCGCACTGGATGTGCCCGGCAAATTTGCTGTGATGATTCGGTATCAAGCCGAGGCGGCGGTCTTTACAGGATCCATTCCCCTGGGTGCACCGGTCGAAGACATGCCGGCGAGTAATAACTTCATCGACGACTTGGTATTCAGCAATTTGAAAGAGTTGGGGATTCCACCTTCACCAGTTGCCGATGACGCAACGTTTTTGCGCCGCGTCACTTTGGACATTGCTGGTCGACTGCCGACGAGCGAAGAAACCAGTGAGTTTTTGAGCGATGAGGGTTTCGACAAACGAAACGAACTGATCGACCGGTTACTCAGC
>JABDKS010000211.1 GCA_013002105.1 Pirellulaceae bacterium
CTCTCAAGCCCGTCGCCATGCAACACCTGTTGCAGTCGCATCACCGCGTCATCTATTTCGACAGCGACTGCTTTTTTGTCGACGATTGGTCGTTCCTTTGGGACGAAGTCGATCCCATTTTGGTGACACCCCACTGGCGATCCAAGACCAATCCGCGTGCTCAGACACATGACGTCTTCAATGCCGGTTTGGTGGGCGCGACCCGATCGGGACGAGACGCACTGCAGTGGTGGAAATCATGCTGCCTGGAACGGCTGGAAATTGACCTGGACGCCGGTTTTTACCTGGATCAAAAGTATCTCGATCAGATGCCAGTCAAATGGAAAGCAAACGTTTGTCAGCATCGCGGAGTCAATGCTGCCTACTGGAATTCGAATCGAACAAATCTCGTGATGGTGCATTTGACTGGCAAGTCACTTTCCAGCGGTGCATTGAAAAAGGATCCCGTCCTATCGAACTACCTGGCGGATTACGAGCGACAGGTTGAACTCTCTCGAAACTTGTTGGAGAGATTGTGCAACGTCCGCGATTAGGAGTTGTCGGCAAAAAGCTCAAACGTTTTTTCGGCGACAATCTTGCCATCCAACTCAAGCCACATCCGCCACGGGCCCAACTTGTCGTCGATCGGTTCCCAGATGGTGTCGCCCAAATAAAAGTCCCAATCGTTTGTTTTCACAAACACGGTCCCGTCGAACGGTTCGCGACGCCGTCCATCGGCGCCCAAGATTCCAGGATGATCGATGCAATACGTCAATTCTTGGTTTTTGGCGTTTTTGATATTCACAATGAAGCCGAACTCAATGTCGATCTCGGCGCGCACCTGCGTTGCGACATCTTTCAGATCAGGAAGCTCCTTGGTGTCCGAGTTCCACTGAGTGTAGACGCCGTAGCTACGCATTTTGATTTCGGGTTTGCGTTTCGCCATTACTTCTCTGGTACGTAACCTTCCTTGCGTTTCAATTCAGCGGCCGCCAATTTTCCGATCTCGTCGCCATTGGCTGCCCATTGCTGCAACAGCCCGTTGGACGAATCGGTGTTAATGTGTGACACAACAGAGATAATACGTTTGGCGGCGGCAAGAGAAATGGAATCGGGTCGCTTACGCGACATCGTCGTCAATAAGTTTGCACGACGATTCCGCTCGCGAATTTTCGATCCGCTGGCCATTCGGCCAATGTCAATCACTTTGGAGACGCGAGCAAGTTCGCCACGAATCAGTGCGACGGAATCATCACCGCCATCGACCAGTGCCCACCACGCTTGATACGCCGCGGGTCCGTCTATATTCACAAGGGCGTCCAAGTGCTCGGCCAAAGGTGCCGCGTTTATCTGCGGACGCAAATCCCAGAGGTACGCAATATTTCCACCGCCAGTCACCATGGTTCGATTGTCGGCACCGAATTTCGCAGTGAAAACATGATCTTCGTGTGCATCGAATTCATACATTGGCTGGGCGGGGGTCGTGACCGTCCAGGGATCCCACACCTGAACGCTGGACGAGGTTGCCGACACAAACCAAAGGCCATCGGGCGTGAAAGTGGTGGAACCGAATACAAAACTCCCGTTGATCCTGATCGCCGTATGACTGGCCAAATTATCCGAGTGATAGAATCGAACCATGTTGCCGATATGTGCGGTCGCGAAAATTCGTCCGGTCGGATCCGCCGAGACCGTGTAGATCCGGTTGTCCGCGGCTCCGATCTCGTCTTCGTCCGATACCACCTCGAATTCTCTTTGCATTTGGCCGGTGCCGGAATCCCAAAACCGAACCATCTTGTCCCACCCGGCTGTGATCAGAGTTTTTCCATCCGGGGTGAAACTGAGTCCATAGACACTGCGATGTTTTTTCCAGGCAATCCTCTTGCCAGTGATCACGTCAAACAAATGCACACCGTTTTGTCGAAAAGATACCGCAGCTAGCGTCCGACCGTTCGGCGAGAACTCGATGTCTTCGATCCCCGTGTGGGCGTCCTTTCCTTTTTCCCACTCGCGGCGATGGATCAATTCGCCCGTCTGATAGTTCCAAATGCTCAGATGAACCTTGTCATCCACTTTCCCTCCGGCAGCAAGATGGTTTTGATCGGGAGAAAACGCCAGGAATTCAAATCCAACATCAGGCAGTTGCAGCAACAGTGGCGGTTTCTTGTGGTGTCGATCAAGTACATGAATGTGATTTGACTGATCGAGGTGGGCCACGGTGAGCCCGTCGGGAGAGTAGGCGACAACGCTGGATCCCAAAATGGCATCGGGAATCGAAATTTGTGCGAGCGTATCGACGCTCCAGCGATGGAC
>JABDKS010000942.1 GCA_013002105.1 Pirellulaceae bacterium
CTGGGGGAGAGGGGCTGGGGGTGAGGGGGAATCGAAGTGGCAAAACGGCAACCACGACAACGAAATTCAGAAACGACACAGTTTGCTCGCGATCAACGTGCAACTGCGAATGAGTTTGCTGGAGATGTTTGGCAAATGGTTCGCAATCGTGGTTGTTGCGGAGAGAAGTTTCGACGTGAGTATGTGATCGAGCCGTACACGGTTGACTTTTGTTGTATTGCATTGAAGCTGGTGATTGAAGTTGATGGGGAACATCACTTCAGGGAAGTAGGGAAATCGCATGACCAGAAACGCGATGCATTTCTGAGAAAACTTGGGTATGAGGTGCTGCGGATTCCTGGGTATGAGGTGCTGAGCGAACCGGGTTTCGTACGGGCGCGTATTAAAAATGCGATCAATGAACGGCGCGGCGATTAAACCCCCTCACCCCCAGCCCCTCTCCCCCAAACAAGTTTGGGAGGCGAGGGGAGCCAGAGTAGTTTTGGATTGTTCATGCCGTTTCGCCTCCACTGGAACCGAGCGCGGCGGCGAGTTCACTCTTGAGCTAGTTGGACTAGCCCATGACAACTTTTCAGATTTCGTTTTCTGTCATGTTTGTGAATGGCTCACGCGAAGCCGCGAAGGTTTCGTTTCAGTAAATTGAAATAGTAGCGTCGCGGAACGATTTTTATTCCAAAGATTGATACAGAATTGAAATAACGCAACGCTACGCTCCTCTTCGCGTCTTAGCGCCTTCGCGTGAGCCCTCTCCACTGGAACTGACTGAGCGCGGCGGCGAGTTCATTGTTGAGCTGGTCGAGCGTCTGGCGGCTGGCGATGGCCGCTGTTCACGGCAGAGGCCGGTGAACGCTTGTAGAAAAGAAAAAGTGAGAGTGCTGGGACTCGAACCCAGGACCATTCGATTAAAAGTCGAATGCTCTACCAACTGAGCTACACTCTCGTTTTGGTTTGGCTTGATAACCGTCGGTCTATCCAACCGACAACTCGCGGCAATCAAAAAATAAACCCGGAGATCGTTTCGATCCCGCCTGGGAATGACGGGTTCGCCTCTCCGGGATCATTGTCGTGTTTTGTCAAGGTTTCGCTTGGTCAAGCGGAGCGGACAGGATTCGAACCTGCGGAAGGGTTTGACCCCTTCACCGATTTAGCAAACCGGCGCTTTCGACCACTCAGCCACCGCTCCGTAGAATTTCACCGGTATCGTCAACCTGGAAATTCATTGTCATTCCGTTGTTGGCCGGGACGAAGGATCTACCGATCGAGCGAATCTTCCGTTCCTGCGAGGGCAGATTGTGCTGGATTGACCCCCAAAACGCAACCCTCGCTCGACAAGGACCTACCCCAACACCTGGAGCGTTCAGCGGTTACTTTGGTTCGGAGGAATCTGCCGTGATTTGCCACACGCTCGCCGTCCCCCAGTAAGGGCTAAAACACCACCAATGGACCCCGGATTGCTGACCACGCTGACGCATCGTGCCATGGCGACCGAATTCGCCGTGATGCTGCCCGCCTGTGAAGCGCCTCGCGTGGACGCCGTGCTGGAGGCCCTCGAAATGCTCGATTCGATCGAGGCGGCATTGACAGTCTATCGTGACGACAGCGAGATCTCCCAAGTCAATCAACGGGCGGCCGCCGAGCCGGTGCGCGTCTCAAGCGAGACGTTCGACCTGCTGGAAAAGTCGCTCCGCTGGAGCCGCCTGACCGACGGAGCGTTTGATATCACCGCCGGTCCGCTGGTCCAAGCCTGGGGATTCATGTCACGCAGCGGACGCAAACCATCGGACGAAGAAATCCAACAAGCCAATGCTCGGGTGGGCTATCAAAACTTGATCTTGGACCACGATCGGCAAACAGTTCGTTTTGCAAAACCGGGGATGGCGATCAATCTGGGTGCGATCGGCAAGGGCGATGCCCTGGATCGACTCGCTGCGCGTTTGACCGAAAAGGGACTCCGGCATTTCCTGCTGCACGGCGGTCAAAGCAGTGTCCTGGCCCGCGGTGATCAACAGCCTATCGTCGAGAGCGATCCGCCAGAGGATGACGACATGGAATCCGACGTCACGACCATCGACTCAGCCGGCACTGGCGCTGACAAATCCGAGTCTGGCAACGCTGAAAGGTTTGGCGATAAAGAAAGATTTGGCGACGCTGGGAGAACGGGGCGCGGTTGGGCGATTGGGATTTCACATCCCACCAAACCGCAACGACGTGTGGGCGGAATTTGGCTGCGTGATGCAGCGCTGGCGACCAGTGGATCGGGGAAACAGTTCTTTCATCATCAAGGTCGTCGGTATGGTCACGTGATTGATCCGCGGACCGGCTATCCCGCTGGCGACCTGCTGTCGCTGACGGTGGTGACCGATTCGGCCGCCGACGCGGATGCCTGCGCGACCGGTTTTTTTGTCGCCGGCAGCGATGCGATTACCCGGGCACGCAAGCAGGCGTTGGAATCGGAGGAAACATCGTTTCCAAAGATGCTGGGGATTCGAGCTGGCAAACGGCAGGACGAAGTTCACGTGGTCACGTATGGCGATCTTGACTGGGTCGATGCGTCATGAGACGTGAGGGTTGCCGAAAGAGCGAATGGATTTGCTAGCGGGTCGCGACAAACGGTCTGGACGCCACTCGGCTTGGCTGCTTACAAGCAATGTCGAACACAATGATCGGTACCAGCTGCGGCCAGCTAGCTTGCAGCGTCGGTCACCGTCAAACGAATGGTTGGGCAGTTTGCCAAACGAAAAGAGGTCAACGGATGAATGTGAATATGAATTTGTTTGAATGGATTCGCGACAGCGTGCGCCGATCGGTATTGCTTGGATTCTCCGATGCGGTGGAGCAGATTGGATTACCTGCGACGGACGATGAAGTTTCGCCCAACATGGCTGTCTTGCTGCAAGGTGACGGCGCACCATCGAGCACGAAAAAGAAAACACGCGGTGGTCGCAAACGTCTCGGCAAGACCCTCAAGGATATGAATCCGAGTGAATGATTGCGGTGCGGGAGTATGACCACGGCACGGCGGTTAGCTGTTGCCAATTGCGTCGTGGAGTTCTGTGACATTTTTGTGTTACGGCGAAGTCAAACTCAATCGGACTTCGGTCGGCCCGCCGACTTGGGAATCGACGTCTAGACTGCCGCCAATGAGTGCCGCGCGGCCTTTCATCGACCGGATGCCGTAGCGGTCCTCGGCGACTACTGCAGGATCAAACCCACATCCATTGTCGACCACCGATAGCAGTTGGGCGTCGGCAACGACTTTGATTTGCGTTGCTTTGCCATGACGCACTGCATTGCGGACGGCTTCGACAACGATCCGATAAGCGGTCGACGCGACCGACGGCGGCCACGCGTGAGCTGCCGCGTCGATCTGCCATTGAGTGTCGATGTCATCATCGATCAATGCGGTGGTGGCGTGCTGGGCTGCCAGCACCCACGAGGTGTTTTTTAATTCGGGTGGATAGACCTGCGTAAGCAGGGTTCGACCGGTCTGCAACGCGTCGCGGAGCCACCGATGGGCTTGCAGCAGATTTTCTCGATCACCGTGGTCCGAATTCGGACCATCAAGATGATTCTGCAGGGACGCCGAGGCGGCGAAGATCAACGGTAGCAACGCGTCATGGATTTCGTGACCGATCTGGGCGCGTTCAGCTTCGATCGCTTCGGTCGCCAGATCGGGTTTCATGTTCGTTACGCCAGTTCTTGCTTAACCGCCGAACCAGCCTTTCTTGTCAAAGCTCGCCATTGCTTTCTCTTCGCCCTCTTGAATGTCAAACAGTTTGTTCAGCTTGGTGATCTTAAAGACCTCCAGCACATTCGGAGAGACTTCGCAGAATTTCAACGCCACGCCCTGTGCTTTGCAACCTTTGTTGAGCATGACCAATTTGGTGATCATGGCCGACGACATGAACGAGACGCCGCGGAAATTCAGTAACAGTTTTTTGTGAACCGCCTGGGGAACGATCTCTTGCAGTTCACGTCCGACTTGCTCGATTCGTTGACTGTCCAGAATTTTGCTGTCGGTAAAGCCAACGATGAGAATTTCGCCGGAGGTTTGTGAAGTAATGGCCGCCATAGTGGTAGCTTTTGAAAAATGGGGCGGAGATGCAAAGTGAAATAATGGGTCGGTCAAAGGTACGGAATACAATTGACGACGGCATCTAGATTATCAGCCGCGATCCGTTTAGGCAATTATTATGCCATTGATGGGGCCGAAATGGCACGATTAACGTGATGGCGAGAAAGTCACAAGGGTTTGTCCGCCTTCGGTGGGCCTGGGAGAAAGTCCAAATAGGCGATTCTTTTTTGGCGGCCAAACGGGAGTACTGGTCGGCGGCGACCACACTGCATCGAACCGTACATTCGACAATTTCTTGTTGGCGGGGACCTCTGCTGTCGGAGCTTTGCCAGGACAGGTCCTGGCCTACGGCGAAGCGAAAGTAGTGCATTGTCCCGACTGAGAGTGAGGGTTGGCCGCGGTGGAACTTGTCAAAGATCCCAGCGTCGATCCCTGATTCGGAGGATCTTTGACAAGATCCACTGCGTTGAAATCGGACTGTGACAATGCATTCGTGCGAAATCGCGTGTTACGGATCGAGCTGATCTAATTGGTCGACCAAGTTGTCCAGGTCGATCGAGCTGCCTTGGGACCCAGGCTGCCGAATCGTTCGGGCCGGGATTTTATCTGCTGCATTGGTGTCCGTTTTTTCTCGGTTCGTGTCTTGGGGGGCCGTCGTGTCGGGAGCCGTGTTGGCAACCGACGGCCGTGTATCGTCGATTTGCGTCTTCGATACGGCCGCGGGCGTCGTGGCCGTCTCTGGACTTTGCGCAATCGGCGACGGGCCGCTGCGGTTGGCCGGACCAGCGAGGTTTCCCAGGGCGAATGTTCGGACTTGCTTACTGGCAAGCAACTGTGTCACCGCTGTACACAGCTGGGCGCCGGTTGCGAAGTGGTTGAGATCAAAGGCATAGATTTTTCGTTGGCCAACGGTTGCCCCGGTGGCGGATTCGCTTGCCGGGTCACTCGCGTGCGGTGCCCGCACCCCTCGAAAACCAACGGTTGCCAGAGCATCCATTAAATCCTGCGGCGAGCGCCAATCCAAAACCGCAGCATCTGCGGTAATGGAATCGAGTGTCAGTCGGTCGGTCGACGATTCGGCGATCTGATCCAACGGGCCGATCAGTGTCATGTCGATGCCAGGTCGGCCGATTAATTCGCCGACCGCTGATTCGGCCAGGCTCTGGGCGGCCGCATTGGCCGGTGCGCTATGCACCATGATCACACTGAGTCGAACGGCCATGATGGAGTTTGTTAGAAGTAAACGAGTTGGCGGATGAGCGGCGCGGTGGATGAATGGTTGAGCGACGTTCGATGGAGCAAAAGTGTTACGGATCTATTTGGCCTGGTCAAAATCGGCAACCAGGTCATACAGATCGAACCACAGCTCGCGAACGTTCTCTACTGTAGTCAGGTCACGACGCAGAAGTTCTGTGCGAATGACGTTTTGCAGGTCCGCTGGCGATTGGGCAATGAGTTCGTCGGTCAAACGCTCAATCACCGACGATTGCGTAGCGGTCTGGAACAAGGTGGCCATTGTAGGGATGCGATGGTGACAGGTGGCCAGGACGGTGTGACCCCAACGATTGGCGGTTTGAATCATTCGTCGCCGCGTCCAGCCATTTAATTGCTCCAGGCCGTCGACGATCAATAGCTGACGTTTGCTCTGGCCGGGCCACTTTCGCAGCCGAGCGTGACAGTGCCAAAGGTGTTTTGTGTTTTGCCGATATTGCCGAAGCCTGGTGGCGAAACTTCGGTCCGTCGCCGCGTGCAATTGGACCCACTCGATGGCATCGAAATGAATGTCAAGTTCGTTGGCCAACGTATGCAGCAAAGTGGTTTTGCCTGTTCCGTGTTGACCAACGATTGTGCCGGTGCCGGATTTCAACAACGAATGAACGATTCGTCTGCAGGGATCGGTCGTGTGCGGATCGTCGCTCCAGAGTGGATTGCGTGATGTTGGATCGACCGATCGATCGATCGAGAACTGATACGGGATCGATCCGGGGCGCACAAATCGTGTGGAAAACGGATTGGTCGCTGGTGGGTCCGGCATCGCCGGCCCCCACGACTGAGATTCAATCGACTGAGATTCAATCGACTGTGTACCACGAGGAGGGGCGGGAACCGACGGGGGCCAAATGGGCACTTGGACGACCGAGCGTTACGAGAGCACGATGGGCTGATCGATCGCGGCGTCGGCCATGTCGACCACGTCATCGTTTTCGCTGGGACTGATTTCGTCAGGCTTGGTCAGGTCGGGTCGCGCGGACGCGGCGATCAGATGAAACGGTTGCTCGGCAACAATCTCGCGGCCACCGGCGGTATACAGGCGCAGTCGCACGCACCACCGCACGCTGATCAGGCGTCCGTGGTAGCTGAGCGGCGTCACTGGCAGTCGGCAGCTGAGGGATTGTTCGTCGGCCAAACCGGCGCGGCGGATTTGGTTTTCGTCCAGGCGATGGAAATGATGCACATTGAGATCTTCGTCGCCTTTGCCCTCGGTGTGCCACATCACGGAGACCTCGATCGCCTGGAGTTGATCCAGTGCGACGCGACTGACTCGCCACCTGACGGTCAACAGTTCGTTGCCGGCATAAGTTCCGTCTTCGCGACAGAGCGCAACATTCACCGCGGGCTGCGCTTCGGTGGCGCGCCCGGTGGGTGTACGACGACGGGAAAACTTCGGCAGAACGATGGCCACGGACGGGCTTCTCCAGAGACGACGATCTTCCAACGGATCGCATTATGCGATCCGACAAAGGAGTGCATGATGTTTTCGGGAAGATTCAGGTGTAATTGTTGCTCCCAGGGGGCCTGGGGGTCAACGTGAAGATTGCGTTCTGACAACAATTCTTGCGTAAATGCCTCGTAACGGTCCACACGGACGTCTGTGCCCTGACGATAGAACGTTTCTTCTTCGCAAATCAGGTGGACAGTTATTTTGCGCAACCGCAGACGCCCCGACTGAGAAACGAACAGCCGATACTGCTGTCCGGGCATCAGCGGGTGGTTGCTGATTTCGATGATGGTTGGGCCCAAACCCGCCGTTTGCCGCAGTTGAGTGACAAAAAATCGGAATGACCACAAGCCGATTCCACCGAAGGGGACAAGCAGGCCGGCCAAAATCCAACGCGGTCTGGCGTACCAGAATCCCGAAATTACAACTGCCAGCAAGACGAACCAGACCGAGTTCCACAACAGGGCAAGCGCTGCCGGTCCGGCAATCTCTGCGGCATCCGCTTTCTCTGCTGCCAGGCGGTAGGTGAGACGTTCACCGGGGCTGTCGGTCAGCGATCGCCCCCGCGGCACGGTTGGCAACTTCGACGAATCATCCGCGGTTGGACCGATGATTTCGATCGCACCGGCACCGGCCCGGTTGACCATCGCCGCGCGTCGTTCGCTGCTTGCACCGATGCGACTGAGGCGAAAGATCATGCCGCCGGCGCCACTGCCGATTGCAGCGAGCGACAAGACACCGAAGATCCAAAAACTCAATTGTCCCGAGAGTTCTTCGGACGACACGCCCGGTACGGTTTCGGGGGCAAAGCGGTTGATTAGAACCAGTGAAAGCACGAATACGCCGACCAAAAACAGGCCAGCGTAAAAGAGGACTTCGCCCGCCACCCCACGCAATGCGGTGCTTGCAAAACGCTTGCCCCGTTTCTTGCTCCAGGGTCTCGGAAAGCGAGGCATGAATCGATGTCGGCCAGGAACGCGCGGAAAAACAACCAGCACGCATCGTAGCACGAAGCGTGTTTGATGGGAGGAGCGAGCGTGCGAGGACGTCCAACGCGAAAGTAGCTTCGACAACGACCGCGGTTTGGACCGCTGACACAACCGCCGGCTTGCGAACCGATGCGAGCTTCTTCGCCGCTAATAGGCGACGACTGCTATTTCGCTGTCGGCTACGTTACTTCGCTGTCGGTTTGGCTGTTTGACGACTGGGACGATAGAACCC